>JAICJK010000595.1 GCA_025928415.1 Solirubrobacteraceae bacterium
GACGCCGGCGCCGCGGCGCCCGCACCGTCCGCGCGGGTCGTGATCGGCGTCACCTTCGGGTAGGCGAAGGCGTGTTCGGCGGGGGGTCGCATGGCGGGCTCCTCGGGCGACGACTTGATGACCGCTTGGCATCGCCGGCGCGCCGCGTCTTACGCCCGAGCCGCGGTCACAGCGCCGCGAGCGCCTCGGCCGCCGCGCGCTCGCCCGAGCGCACCGCACCGTCCATGTAGCCCTGCCAGTAGTCGGCGGTCTCCGTCCCCGCCCAGTGAATCCGGCCGGCCGGCTCGCGCAGCGCCGGCCCGTAGCCGAGCAGCGTCCCCGGCGCGGGAATGCCGACGGGGCAGCCGCGGGTCCACTGCTCCTCGCTCCAGGGCGTGTCGAAGAACGTCGTCGGGTGCAGCGCCTCGTCGCCGAAGGCGCCGGCGAGCTCGGCGAGGATCCGCGTGCGCCGCTCGGCCGGCGCCAGCCTCCCGTAGGCCCGCGACTGGTCGCCGCCGACGAAGCCGAAGATCACCCCGGGGCTCCCGCCCGGAGGCGAGTCGTCGAAGGTGACGGAGATCAGCCCGTTGGTGGACAGGAGCTGGCCGGCGAAGCCCGCGTCGCGCCAGAACGGCTTGGGGTACACGGCGGTGACCTTGGTCAGGGCGCCCTGGCCCCAGCGCTGGGTGAGCTGGTCGCGTGCGGGCGGCAGCAGCGGGTCGTAGTCGATCCGCCCGGCGAGCGCGGGCGGGATCGCGACGATGACCTGCTTGGCCGTGACCGCCGGCCCGTCCCCCTCCACCCGGACGCGGCCGCCGCGCTGGGTGATGCGCCGGACCGGCGACCGCAGGACGACGCGGCCGTCGAGCGCCCGGGCGACCTTCTCGGCCACCACCTGCGAGCCGCCGACGAAGCGGTCCTGCTGCGCCCCGCCGCGCGTCTCCGAGTTGCGCTCGAACGTCCCGGGGTGCTGCTCGTCGCCCGACGCGGCGATGTAGCCGAGGGTGAACAGCAGCGACAGCTCGCGCGGCTCGGCGCCCCACGTCGGGCGCGTGAGGACCGGCAGCAGCGCGTCGAAGGCGGGGCTGAAGCCCTGCGCGGCCGCCCAGCTCTGCACGCTCTGGCTGTCGTACTCGGCCGCCTTGGCCGCCGTCCACGGCTTGGCCACGGGCACGTCCTTGGAGAGCGTGTCGAGCATCACGACCGCGCGGGCCAGGTCGCCGAGGATCGCCGGATCCGGCGGCGCGTTGCCGGTCGGCCCCGTGTCGGTGTAGCGCAGGCGGTGCCCGTCGGCGGCGATGTAGAGCAGGTCGCCGGTGTCGTAGGTGGGGAACGTCCGGACCCCGACGGCCTTGGCCAGCGCGAGGATCCGGTTCTGCGTCGGGCCGACGAACGTCGCGCCCCGCTCGGAGACCTCCCCATCCCCCAGCGGCCGGTTCCAGGCGCGCCCGCCCACGCGGTCGCGCGCCTCGAGGACCAGGACCGAGCGCCGCTGCGCGGCGATCGCCCGCGCCGCGGCCAGGCCGGCGAAGCCCGCGCCGACGATGGCCACGTCGACGTGGCGGCGACGGCGGTGCGAACGGCCGTGGCCGTCGGCCCGCGCGGTGCCGGGGACCGCGAGCCCCGCGGCGCCCGCGGCCGCCGCTCCCACGAATCGGCGCCGGCTGATCTGATGCTCGGTCAACTGCCCGCTCCTTGTGTCGCGCCCTGCAGATCGGTGGACAAGCCCTACCAGACTTCGGACCGGCCGTGCCCCGGCGGCGTCCGCTCAGGGCGCAGGCCGGGGGCGGCCCTGATCCGCCGCGCGGCCCAGCGCGGGCGGCGAGCCGGCCGCCGCGTCGGTCCCCGCGGCGGTCAGCGCCGTGAGCTCGCGCAGGAGGGTGCCCATGCCGCCGATCGCGTGCGCGGCGCGCTGGCGGCCCGCGC
>JAICJK010000482.1 GCA_025928415.1 Solirubrobacteraceae bacterium
CCAGCTCCCGACGACCAAGCTCGCGCACCGGATCAAGCGCGCGCGCGGCGCGGCGCCGGACACCGCCGGGCCCCAGCCGCCCAAGCCGCCGCCCGGGCCCGCCTCGCCGCTCAAGCGCCTGCGCCGCTCGACGCGGTCGACCCTGCGGCTCACCAACCGCCTGGCGGAGGAGTGGTATCGCCAGCTGATCGCGATGTGGGCCCTGCGGCGCGGCTCGATCGTCGTCTTCGACCGCCACTTCGTTGCGGACTACCACGCCGCCGACATGGCCGCCGAGCAGCGCACGCTGGCCCGGCGCGTCCACGGCTGGCTGCTGCTGAAGACCTACCCGCATCCCGACCTGATCGTGTTCCTCGACGCGCCGGCCGAGGTCCTGTTCGCCCGCAAGGGCGAGGGGACGATCGCCTCGCTCGCGCGCCGCCGCGAGGAGTACATGGCGCTGCGCAACGAGGTCGAGGACTTCGTGGTCGTGCCGGCCACCCAGCCGCTGGGAGATGTCGTCGAGCAGGTCGAGGGGATCATCCGCGGCTACGGGGCGGCCCGGTGATCGCGGGCGGCTCGCCGAGCTCCGGGCCGACCAGGGTCCTCGTCACCGACGCGGGCCGGGGCAGCGCGATCTCGGTCATCCGGTCGCTCGGCCGCGCGGGCATGGAGGTCATCGCCGCGGACACGACCCCGCGCAGCGCCGGCTTCCGCTCGCGCTTCGCGACCCGCACGCTGGTCTACCCGGAGCCGTCCGCGGCGCCGGAGCAGGTGGTCGAGCTGCTGCTCGGCGAGGCGCGCGCCGGGCGCGTCGACCTCATCATCCCGGTCAGCGACGACGTCCTGCTGCCGCTGTCGGCGGCGCGCGAGCGCTTCGCGGGGCTGTGCGCGCTGGCGATCCCGGCGCCCGAGGCGCTCGAGCAGGTCGCCGACAAGGCCGCGACCGTCGCCCTGGCGCGCCGCCTCGGCGTGCCCGTGCCGCGCACCGCGGTCGTCCGCACGGCCGCGGAGGCCGCCGCGGCGGGCCCGGAGCTCGGCTGGCCCCTCGTCGTCAAGCCGTCGCGCTCGCGGCTGGTCTCCGCGGAGGGGATCGAGCGCTTCGAGGTCAGCTACGCCGAGTCGCCGGAGGTCCTCCAGGCGCGGATGGAGCGGCTCGGGGGCCGTGGCGAGGTCCTGCTGCAGGAGTACCTGGCCGGTGAGGGGCACGGCGTGGAGCTGCTGCTCTCCGACGGCGAGCCGCTGCTTGCCTTCCAGCACCGCCGCCTGCACGAGGTGCCGATCACCGGCGGCGCCAGCGCGCTGCGCGAGAGCGTGCCGGTGGACCCGGTCCTGCTCGGGCACGCGACCCGCCTGATGCGCGAGCTGCGCTGGACGGGCCTGGCGATGGTCGAGTTCCGCGTCGGCGCGGACGGCCCGACGCTCATGGAGATCAACGGCCGGATCTGGGGCTCGCTGCCGCTGGCCGTCAAGAGCGGCGCCGACTTCCCGCTGGGCCTGGCCCGCCTGACGCTCGGCCAGGACCCGGCGCCGGCCGCGCCGCCGCGCGCCGGCGTGCGCTCGCGCAACCTGGGCCTCGAGCTGGTGTGGATCGCGTCGGTGCTGCGCAAGCAGCGGCGCTACCCGTTCCTCGCCTCGCCGCCGCGCAGCGCGGGCGTGCGCGCCGCCCTGCGCCTGGCCAACCCGCGCGACGGCTTCGACGTGCTGTGCCGCGACGACCTGTCGCCCGGCCTGGCCGACGCGCTGCAGGTCACCGGGCGGCTGCTCGGGAAGGCGACCCATGCCTAGCGGCAAGCTGTCCGTCCTGACCTACCACCGGATCGGCGCGATCGAGGACGGCCCGCCGGGCATGGTCAGCGCGACGCCCGCGACGTTCGCGCGCCAGATGGCGTGGCTGGCCTCCACGGGCCGCGCGGTCGGCGCCGAGGACGTCCTCGCCGCGCTCGACGGGACGCGGCCGCTGCGCGGCGGGGCCGTGCTGGTCACCTTCGACGACGCCTACGCCGACTTCGCCGAGCACGCCTGGCCCGTGCTGCGCGCGCACGGCATCAGCCCGCTGCTGTTCGTCCCGACCGCGTTCCCCGGCGACCCCGATCGGACGTTCTGGTGGGAGCGCCTGTACGCGGCGCTGATGGCGGGCCGCGGCAGCGCCTCGACGCCCGCCGGGCACCTGCCGCTGGGCTCCGACGACGAGCGCCGGCGGGCCTACCGCGCCCTGCGCGAGCAGGTCAAGGCGCTCCCGCACGAGCAGGCCATGGCGCTCGTGGACGACGTCGTGGCCCAGGTCGGCCCCTCGGCGGCCCCCGGGGCGCGGGTCCTCGGCTGGGACGCCCTGCGGGCCGTGAGCGCCGAGGGCGTCGCGCTCGCGCCGCACACGCGCACGCATCCCAAGCTCGACCGGCTGGCCGACGCCGAGCTGGCCGGCGAGGTCGCCGGCTCGCTGGAGGACCTGCGGCGCGAGATCGGCGACGCGGTCGTCCCGGCCTTCGCCTACCCCGCGGGCGGCGTGTCGGCCGGCGCGGCGCGCGCCGTGGCCGCGGCCGGCTACCGCATGGCCTTCACCACGCAGCGCGGCGCCAACGACCTGCGGACCGCCGACCCGCTGCGGCTGTCGCGCGTCAACGTGGGCCGGCGCACCAAGGTGCTCGCGCTGCGGGCGCAGCTCGCCCTGCCCGCCCGCAAGGCGCCGGCCGCCGC
>JAICJK010000140.1 GCA_025928415.1 Solirubrobacteraceae bacterium
GCGCTGATGCACGAGGCGACCGCCGTCGGGCGCGGCGCGGGCTACACCGCCTTCGACGGCGCGCCGCCCGCCGAGCACGGGCACTTCGCGATCGCCGCCGACTACGCCCACGCAACCGCGCCGCTGCGGCGCCTGCAGGACCGCTACGTCTCGGAGTGCTGCCTGGCGGCCTGCGCGGGCACGCCGGTGCCGGACTGGGTCCGCGCCGCCCTGCCCGGCCTGCCCGCCGCGATGGCGGCGGCCGACCGGCGCGCGAACGCCGTCGAGCGCGGCGTCGTCGACCTCGTCGAGGCGGTCCTGCTCGCCGGCCGCGAGGGCGAGCGCTTCGGCGCCGTGGTCATCGACGACGGCCTCGTCCAGCTCGGCGATCCCGCCGTGCGCGGACGGGTCGAGGGCGACTGCCCTGCACCCGGCAGCGAGGTCACGGTCCGCCTGGAGCGCGCCGACCCGGCGGCCCGCAGCGTCGCGTTCTCCGCGGCCTGACGCGGGCGGCGGGGAGCGACAGCGGTGCTCAGTCGCGCGGCCGGCTGCGGCGCTCGCTGGGCGCGATCGGGACGCTCAGCCCCAGCTTGATGCCGATCAGGCGGGTCCCCAGGCACACGGCGGCGCCGACGATCGTGTAGGCCCCGCTCGTGCTGCCGGCCTTGTCGGCGACGGCGACGACCGCGGCGCCCAGCAGCGCGGGGATCGCGTAGAGCTCGTGGCGCAGGACGGTCGGGACCTGGTTGAGCAGCACGTCGCGCAGCATGCCGCCGCCGATGCCGGTGATGGCTCCGAGGAGCGTCGCCTGCACGGGCCCGAGCCCGTAGTCCAGCGCCTTGCTCGCGCCCGCCACGCAGAAGACCGACAGCCCCACGGCGTCGAAGAGCAGGACGCTGCGCTGCGCGCGGTCGAGTCGCGGCCGGGCGAAGAAGCAGACCAGGCCCGCGGCGCCCGCGGCCGCCAGGTAGCGCCAGTCGCGGAAGGTCGCGGCCGGCAGCCCGATCAGCACGTCGCGCGTGATCCCGCCGGCGAGCGCGACGACCGCGGACAGCGCCAGGACGCCGACGAGGTCGAGGCGCGCCCGGACGGCCGCGAGCCCGCCGCTGAGCCCGAAGACGAACGTCCCCGCCAGGTTCAGCCACAGGATCAGCGTCGCGTCGACGCCGTGGGACACCACGACGAGGTCGGCGGCAGGGATGAGGATCGCGCGCACCCCCTCAGGACCCTACCCGGGGTGCTATACGACACGGATGAGCCCGATCAGCGGTGCCGACGCCGTCCTGGCCGGCCTCGACGGCGTCACGGCGGACCTCGAGGACCTCTACCGCGACCTGCACGCGCACCCCGAGCTGTCGATGCACGAGCAGCGCACCGCCGGCCGGGCGGCCGCCGGCCTCGAGCGCGCCGGCTACGAGGTCGCCGCGGGCGTCGGCGGCACCGGCGTCGTGGGGGTCCTGCGCAACGGCGAGGGGCCGGTGGTGATGCTCCGCGCCGACATGGACGCGCTGCCGGTGCTGGAGGCGACCGGCCTGCCCTACGCGAGCACGGCCACCGCGGCCGGCCCCGAGGGCGACGAGGTGCCGGTGATGCACGCGTGCGGCCACGACATGCACGTCACGTGGCTGGCGGGCGCCGCCACGCTGCTGGCCCGGGCGCGCGCCGCCTGGAAGGGCACGGTGCTGGCGGTCTTCCAGCCCGCCGAGGAGACCGCCGAGGGCGCCCAGGCGATGATCGACGACGGCCTGTTCGAGCGCTTCCCGCAGCCGCGGGTCATCCTCGGCCAGCACGTCATGCCGCTCCCCGCCGGGCAGGTGGCCTACCGCCCGGGCACGACCCAGGCGGCGGCCGACAGCCTCGAGGTCCGCCTGTTCGGCAGGGGCGCCCACGCCTCGATGCCCGAGTCCAGCGTCGATCCCGTGGTGATGGCCGCCGCGACCGTCCTGCGGCTGCAGGCGATCGTCTCGCGGGAGGTCGCCGCGACCCAGGCCGCGGTGCTCACCGTGGGCGCGCTGCAGGCCGGGAGCAAGGACAACGTGATCCCGGACGAGGCGCTGCTCAAGCTCAACGTGCGGACCTTCGACGAGGACGTGCGCCGCCGGGTCCTCGACGCGATCGCGCGCGTCGTCAACGCCGAGGCGGCCGCCTCCGGGGCGCCGAAGCCACCGCAGATCACCACCACCGAGCACTACCCGCTGACGACCAACGACCCGCAGCAGACCGCGCGGGTGGCCGCCGCGTTGCGCGGGCGCTTCGGTGACGACCGCGTGCACGAGCTGGCCGCGCCGTTCTCGGCCAGCGAGGACTTCGGGTCGTTCGGCACGGAGTGGGGCGTCCCGTCGGTGTTCTGGTACGTCGGCGGGATCGACCCGGACCTCTACCGCAGGGCCGAGCAGGCCGGCCGCGTGGCCCAGGACATCCCCACCAACCACAACCCGGCCTTCGCGCCGGTGATCGAGCCGACGCTCCGGACGGGCGTCCAGGCGATGACGACCGCCGCGCTCAACGCGCTGGCGGGCGCCTGAGGACCGCCGTCCCCCACCGGGGGCGCCGAGCGCCGCGCGCTTGGCGACCGGCCGCGCCCGGTAGCTTGCAGCCATGGGATTCGACCAGTACCACGAGCCGCCGGACGAGCTGCCCGCCGAGACGCGGACGTTCGCGCGCCTGTGCGCGTCGCTGACCGAGGAGGCGGAGGCCATCGGCTGGTACGAGCAGCGGCTGGCGATCGAGCCCAACCCCGTCGCCCGCGCCGTGATGGCCAACGCGGTCGGCGAGGAGTTCAAGCACTTCAGCATGGACCTCGAGTTCCTGCTGCGCCAGAAGCCCGAATGGCGCGAGATCGCGCAGGGCATCCTGTTCAAGGAGGGCGACATCGTGGAGCGCGGCGAGGCGGCCGAGGCGGCCGCCGACGAGGACGGCGATCCCACGCTCGACCCGGCCCCGACCGGGTCGGCCTCGCTCGGGATCGGCAGCCTCCGGGGGCGGGACCTGTGAGCGAGAACCACCTGCTGCGCTCCCACGCGCCGATCACCACGGCGGGCTGGGAGGCGATCGACCAGGAGGCGCGCGAGCGGCTCACGGTGGCGCTCGCCGCGCGCCGGCTCGTCGACTTCTCGGGCCCGCGCGGCTGGGAGCACTCGGCGACGAACCTCGGGCGCACCGAGCCGATCGCCGAGACGCCGTGCGACGGCGTCACCGCGCTGCGCCGCCGGGTCCTCCCGCTGGCCGAGGTGCGCGCGCCGTTCAGCGTCGCGCGCGACGAGCTGCGGGCCGGCGACCGCGGCGCCGAGGACGTCGACTTCGACGCGCTCGACGCGGCCGCCCGCAACCTCGCCGTCGCCGAGAACAAGGCGGTCTTCCACGGCTGGGCGCAGGCCGGCGTGCAGGGGATCACCGAGGCCTCCCCGCATCCCGAGGTCCCGCGCGACGAGAACTTCAACGACTACCCGCGGCCGGTCGCCAAGGCGGTCGAGCTGCTGCTGCGCGCCGGGATCGCCGGCCCCTACGGGCTCGCGCTCGGGACCGACGACTACACGGGCGTCATCGAGACCGCCGAGCACGGCGGCTACCCGCTGTTCGACCACCTGCGCCAGATCCTCGACGGCCCGATCGTCTGGTCGCCGGGGGTGCGCGGCGCGGTCGTGCTCAGCCAGCGCGGCGGCGACTTCCTGCTCGAGTGCGGTCAGGACCTCGCCGTCGGCTACGACCACCACGACGCCGACGCCGTGCACCTCTACCTCGTCGAGTCGTTCAGCTTCCGCGTGGCCACGCCCGAGGCGGCGGTCGCGCTCGTTCCCGCCTGAGCGGCGGCGGACCGGGCGCCGCGGCTGGGCGGCGCCTTCTCAGGCCGGGTGGCCGCCGTGCCCGCGCCCGCGCCCGTGGACGGTCCCCCACGACTGCCACGTGATGCGCAGGATGACCAGGGTGATGGCCAGGCCGATCAGGGGGTCGGCGACCGGCAGCCCGACGGCCACGACGGCCGCGGAGGCGATCACGGCCAGCGACACGTAGGCGTCGGCGCGGGCGTGGTGGCCGTCGGCGACCAGCGCCGGGCTGCCCAGCCGCTCGCCGGCGCGCGTCCGGACGCGGGCGGCGGCGAAGTTGCCGGCGTAGCCGACGGCGCCGGCGGCCGCGAGCGCCCACAGATGGTCGGGCGGAGCCTGCCGGATGAGCCGGAGCACGGCCTCCACGCCGGCCACGCACGCGCTGACGAAGATCGCGGCGACCACGAACAGCCCGGCGCCGCGCTCGGCGCGCTCTGAGCGCAGCAGGAAGGCGGCGCCGAGCGGGACCGCGGTCAGCGCGTCGCCGAAGTTGTGGATGAGGTCGGCCAGCAGCGCGACCGAGCCCGACAGCGCGAAGACGGCGGTCTGGGCGACGGCGGTGAGGCCGAGCACGGCGAGGGCGACGAGCACCGCGCGCACGCCGGCGCGCGAGCGCTTGACCGACTCGTCCACGAGCCCGTGCGAGTGGCCGTGCCCGCCCCCGTGGCGCGCGCCCGTCGTCAAGCGACCGCCTCCGCCTCCGTCCGCGCGGCGCGCCGGTCGGCGATCCGCAGGTGCTCGACGTGCGAGATCGCCTGCTCGAGCATCTGCCCGACGTGCTCGTCGTGCAGCTCGTAGAGCACGCGCCGCCCGTCCCGCCGCCCGGCGACGAGGCCGAGGTGGCGCAGCAGGCGCAGCTGATGCGACACGGCGGACGGCTCCATCCCGACCGCCTCCGCCAGCTCCCCGACCGCGCGCGGGCCGGCGTGGAGCTGGCCGAGGATGCGCACGCGGCTGGCGGTCGCCAGCGCCTGCATGGTCTCGGCGACCACGCGCGCGAACGCGCCGTCGAGCCGGTCCACGGGCGTGATGCGCTCGCCATGGCTCATGCCCGCAGACGTTAGCTGAACATCCGCTCAGGTGTTCAGGCATCGGCGCGATCGTGCGCGACATCACACTTGTCCATCAATACCCCCCTGGTGTATGTTGCCGCCATTCCCCACATACCCCCCTGGTGTATGTGGAAGACCATCCCCGATGCACAAGGACCACCCGAACATGAGCCACTCCTCCCCCACCGCCGCGCGCGAGCTGACCTACCTCGTCGACGGCATGAGCTGCGACCACTGCACGATCGCCGTGCGCGGCGAGGTCGCCCGGGTCCCCGGCGTCGCGTCCGTCGACGTCGACCTGCCCTCCAGGCGCGTGCGCGTCCGCGGCGCCGGCGTCGCCGACGCCGCCGTGATCGCCGCCATCGACGAGGCCGGCTACGACGCGGTGGCGGCATGAGCGCCTCGACCCGGCACTTCGCCCGCCACTACGCCGAGATGGTCGCCGCGATGTTCGCCGGCATGGTGGTCCTGGGCCTGCCCGCCGGCTGGGCGCTCGCCGCCATGGGCACGAGCTGGTCCGAGCTGGCCCCCGCCCCGATGCTGCTCGGCATGGCGGTCACGATGACCGTGCCGATGGTCGGCTGGATGCGCTACCGCGGCCACGGCGCGCGGGCCTGCGCCGAGATGTCGGCGTCGATGTTCCTGCCCGCCTTCGCCGCGGCCGGCCTGCTGTGGGCCGGGCTCGTCGAGGACGCCGGCGCGCTGCTGGCCCTCGAGCACGTCGCGATGCTCGCGAGCATGCTGGCCGCGATGCTGCTGCGCCCAGCCGAGTACGCGTGCGGCGCCCACGACCGCGTCCCGGAGCGGGTGGCGGCATGAGCGCCGCGGCCAAGATCACCGGCTTCGCCGTGGTGCTGGCGTTCGCCTTCGCCGCCGCGGTGTTCGGCGGCAGCGTGCTCGACGTCCACCCGGGCCAGCCGGCCGCCGCGCGACCCGGCATGGGCGACGCGATGGCCGGCGGCCACCGCGGCGGGGAGGCCGCCGCGCAGAACGTGCGCGGCCTGGCGGTCAGCGAGGGCGGCCTGACGCTCGCCCTCGCCCGCACCACGGCGACCGCGGGCCGGCGCACGTCGCTGGCCTTCCGGATCGCCGACCGCCGGGGCCGCACCGTGCGCGACTTCGACGTCGAGCACACCAGGCGCATGCACCTCATCGTCGTGCGCCGCGACCTCAGCGGCTTCCAGCACCTCCACCCGCGCCAGGCCGCCGACGGCACCTGGTCGGTGCCGCTGACGCTGCGCGAGGCCGGCACCTACCGCGTCTACGCCGACTTCGCGACCGGCGGCAAGCCGCGGACGCTCGCCGGCGACCTCACCGTCGACGGCGCGGTCCGCTCGCGGGAGCTGCCCGCGCCGGCCTCGAGCGCCGACGCCGACGGCCTGCGCGTGACGCTCGCCGAGGGCGCGACCCGCGCCGGCGCCGAGTCGCAGCTCGCGTTCACCGTGACCCGCGACGGCAGGCCGGTCGCCGTCGAGGACTACCTCGGCGCCAAGGGCCATCTGGTCGCGCTGCGCCAGGGCGACCTCGCCTTCCTCCACGTCCACCCCGACGAGGACAGCCTGAAGTTCATGGCCCGCTTCCCGACCGCCGGCCGCTACCGCCTGTTCCTGCAGTTCAAGGTCGCCGGCCGCCTCCACACGGCCGCCTTCACGCAGGAGGTCGCGCGATGACCGAACCGGCTAGATCCACCACTCGGAGAGCATGAGAGGCGGCTCGTCACTGCTGGCGAGTTGTACATGCCGCACAACTCGCCGACGGGCTGCCAATCGGCCCTTCTCGTAAGTGCCGCTCAGCACCACGCCATCGTCGCCATCGAGGACACCGACGCCATCAACGCCCAATGCAAGATCGCCGCGAGGATCAGCGCCTACGTCGGCAAGGAAGGCGAGACACCCCCGCGTTCAGGTCCCGCC
>JAICJK010000542.1 GCA_025928415.1 Solirubrobacteraceae bacterium
CCTCGCCGTCGCCGCGAGCGCGCGCGGCCTCAGCGGCGGGCAGCTCGCGGAGGTCGACCGGGAGCTCGCGTCGATCGAGTCCTCGCCGGACGACGGCGCCGCCTGGATCGAGCACGACCGCCGCTTCCACCTGGCCTGCAATGCGGCGGCCGGCATGCCGCGGCTCATCGGCATGATCGAGAGCCTCAGGAACCTCACCCACGGCTACCGCGTCGCGCTCCGTCGGCTGCTGAGCGCCGAGGACGCGGCCGAGATCCACGAGGAGCACCGGCTGCTCGCCGCGGCGCTGCACCTCCGCGACGCCGACGTCGCCGGGGAGGTGCTGCGCCGGCACCTGCGCCGCACGCGCGAGCGCCTGGGCGAGCACCCCGAGCTCTTCGCCGCCGCCCCGGCGCGGCGCGGCAGGCGACCACGACCAGGAAGTGGAGCATGAGCGCACCGAGCAACCCGACGGGCAACCTGATCCCCGAGGCCCGCAACGCGGGCATCGCGACCTTCATGAACCTCCCGTCGAGCCGTGAGCTCGACGGGGTCGGCGCGGCGGTGGTCGGCATCCCCTACGACCTCGGCGGCGAGGCGGGCGGCCGGCACGCCCCGCGGGCGATCCGCCACGTCTCGTGGATGCTGCGCTCCACCCACGGCGCGTTCCGGATCGACCTCCAGCGCGCGTCGCCGGCCGTCGACTACGGCGACGTCGCGGTGCACCCGACCAACCGCGAGGCGACCTACGCCGCGGTCGAGGACGCGATCGGGACGATCGTCCGCGCCGACGCGGTGCCGGTGATCTTCGCCGGCGAGCACTCGCTGCTGCTGCCCGTGCTGCGCGCCGTCAGCCGGCGGCACGGCCCGGTCGGGCTGATCCAGGTCGACGCCCACTCCGACACCCAGGACCGTTACTACGGCGACGAGCGCTACACCGCCGGCTCGGTGATCCGGCGGGCCGTCGAGGAGCGCGTGATCGCGCCCGGGCGCACCATCCAGGTCGGCACGCGGGGCCCGGTGTACTCCGAGGACGACCACCTGCACGTCGAGGAGCTGGGCCTCGCGCGCCTGACCATGGACGACGTCGACCGGCTCGGGATCGCCGGCACCGCCGCCGCGATCGCCGAGCGCTGCGGCGAGGGGCCCGTCTACCTCAGCTTCGACATGGACGCGGTCGACCCGGCGTTCGCGCCCGGGACCGGGCGCCGGGAGCCGGGCGGCTTCACCTCGCGCGAGGCGCTCGCCCTCGTGCGCGCGCTGCGACCGCTGCGGATCGTCGGCTTCGACCTCAACGAGGTCAATCCCCTGTTCGAGACCGAGGGCACGACGTGCGTGCTGGCCGCGAACCTCGCCTTCGAGTTCCTCGCGCTGACCGCCCTGCGCGTCTCAGGCCGCTGAGGGTGTCGCCGGTCGTCGTCGGGCTGGACGTCGGCACCGGCAGCACGAAGGGCGTGGCGGTCTCCGCTGGCGGGCGCGTGCTCGCCCAGGCGCGCGCCGGGCACCCGACCGCGCTCGGGCCGGCGGGCGAGGCCGAGCAGGACCCGGCGGACTGGCTGGCGGGCTGCGCGCGCGTCGCCTCCGCGCTGCTCGCGACGGGCGCCTTCGCGCCGCGGGACGTCGAGGCGGTGGCCCTCAGCGGGCAGATCCGGACGCTGGTGCTGGCGGACGCCGCGGGCGCCGCCGTCGGGCCCGCGCTGCTGTGGTACGACCCGCGCTGGGACGCCGGGGCGGAGGCGGTCCGGCGCAGCCTCCCGGGCGCGCCGGCGATCCGGCTCGGGCCGCGCAGCGTCGTGAGCAAGCTGCTGTGGGTCCGCCGCGAGCAGCCCGAGCGCCATGCGGCGACCGCGTGGGTGCTGTCGCCCAAGGACTTCGTGAAGTGGCACCTGTGCGGGCGGCCCGTCACGGACTGCTCGGACGCGTCGGGCACCGGGTTGCTCGACGTGGCGGGTCGGCGCTGGGCGCATGGCCTGATCGACGCCCTCGGCGTCGACCCGGCGACGTTGCCGCCGCTGATCGAGTCGACGGCGGTGGCGGGCCCGCTGACGGCCGAGGGCGCGCGGCTGCTCGGGCTGCCCGCCGGGACGCCGGTGGTCCAGGGCGGCTCGGACAACGCGTGCGGCGCGCTCGGCGCGGGCGTCATCGACGGCGACGAGGCGCTCGTCGGCCTCGGCACGTCG
>JAICJK010000289.1 GCA_025928415.1 Solirubrobacteraceae bacterium
CCGCTCGACGGCGAGGGCTCGCAGGTCGCCGTCGCGGGCGGCGGCGGGGGGCACGACCTCGCGTCCGGTGAGATCGAGCCGCTCGGACAGCGTGGCGCTGGGGTCGGCGTCGACGAGCAGGACCGGGACGCCGTCGGCCGTGAGGTCCTCGGCGAGCGCGAGCGCCAGACGATCGGCGCCGCCGCTGCCCGGGTCGGCCACGAGCACGCCCGCGCGCGGGCGGGCGAGGGCCGCGGTCCGCGCGTCGATCCGGCCCCCGCGCAGGACGCCGATCGGCGGCACCGGCGCCGCGGCCTCGAGCTCGGCAAGCGTGTCGACGCGGCGCCGCAGGACGTCGACGACCACGCCGATCGCCAGCGCGACGAGCAGGCCGGCGAGCGCCGCGATGGCGGCCAGCGACTTCGACGTGCTCCCCGACGCGCTGGCCGGCCCCGGCTCGGCGAAGTCCACGATCTGCAGCTTGAGGCCGGCGGCCAGCTCGGCCGGCCCGGGTGTCTTGCCCGCCTTGGCCGGGGCGGCGGGCGGCTGCTGGACGCGCGTCTGGCGCACGACCTGCGCGGCGACGGCATTGGCCAGGTGCGCGGCCTCAGTGGGCTTGTGCGCGTTGACGCTGATCTTCAGCAGCCGCGTGACGTCGTCGGCCTTGGCCGTGACGTTGCTCTGCAGCTGGGCGACCGTCTGGCGGGAGCCCGAGCCCTTGAGCGCGGCGGAGAGCACCGGGCGGCTGGTGGCCAGGTCGGCGTAGGTCTGGGCCTGCTGGCCGGCGGCGCGCAGCACCGACAGCTCACCGGCCAGCGGGCCCACCAGGACCTGGCTGCTCGCGGTGTAGGGCGTCGCGTCGGGCCGGCTGGCGTGCACGCCGAGCGCGCCGAAGAGCACGGCGCCGACGAGCATGGCCGGCCACCACCGTCGCAGCGAGGCGCCGAGCCGGGCGAGGTCGGGGTACTCGGGCCGCGTGTCGAGGTCGGAGCTGCTCGCGGAAGGCACGCGGGCGAGGATACGCCCGGGAAGGCGATGCCGGAGCCCGTTCGGGGCAAGACGGCGCGGATGTCCAGGGCCGACCTCGCCGATGGTCTAGGCGTTGAACTACACGCCTGAGCAGCGACAGCGCGGCCGGGTCGCGCTACCTTCGCTCCCATGCTCGGTGCTTCGCGTCCTCGTATCAGGGGGTTCCATCTCCCTGACGGGCTCGCCGCCACCTCCCGCGCCGGCACGCCGACCGTAGGCTGATGGCCACCGCACCCCCAGCTCCCGACCCTGCCGAGCTGCAGGAGGACGCTCCCGCGAGCCAGGTCGCCGAGCGCGAGCGCGCGGGCGCCAAGGCCACGAAGAAGCAGCTCCGCGGCTCGACCCTCCTCCTGGCGGGGCGCATGCTCTCCCTGGCGGTCAACTTCATCACGCAGGTGATGATCGTCCGCTACCTGTCCAAGACGGACTTCGGCATCTTCTCCTACGGCCTGTCGATGGTCGCGCTCGGGGAGGCGCTCACCACGATGGGCCTGGACAAGGGCATCGCGCGCTTCCTGCCGATCTACGACGAGCGCAAGCAGTACGGCAAGCTCTTCGGCACGCTGTTCATGGCCGCGGGCACGGTGAGCACGCTGGGGATCGCCTTCATCCTCGTCGCGTTCGGGCTCAACGGCTTCGCGGGCGGGTCGATGGCGCACGACCCGCACGCGATCACGGTGCTGATGATCATCATCTGCCTGTCGCCGCTGCAGAGCCTCGACGACGTCTTCATGGGCGCCTTCGCCGTCTTCGGCAAGCCCCGGGCGATCTTCTTCCGCAAGTACGTGCTGGCGCCGCTGCTGCGGCTGGCGGCGATCGGCCTGGTCATCCTCAGCAACCGGGGCGTCCAGGAGCTCGCGGCCGGCTACGTGATCGCCGGCGGCCTGGGGATCGTGCTCTACGTCGGGATGCTCGCCAAGTCGCTGAAGGCCGACGGCCTGCTGCCGCACCTGAACGTGCGCAGGCTGGAGTACCCCGCGAAGGAGATCTTCGGCTTCTGCCTGCCCCTGGTCGTGGTCGACCTGCTGTTCGTCGTGATGAACACCACCAACGTGTTCATGCTCCAGATGTTCGGCTCGCCGACCGATGTCGGTGCGTACCGCGTGGTGCAACCGGCCGCCAAGCTCAACCTGCTCGTCATGACGAGCTTCTCGCTGCTCTTCACCCCGGCGGCGGCGCGCTTCTTCGCGCGCGGCGACAAGACCGGCATCAACAACCTGTACTGGCGCACCGCCGCCTGGACGGCGGTGTTCTCGTTCCCGGTCTTCGCGATGACGTGCATGTCCTCGCACGCGGTCACCGTCGCCCTGTTCGGCGAGCGCTACGCGAGCTCGGCGCCGATCCTGGCGCTGCTGAGCCTCGGCTACTACTTCAACGCCGCGCTGGGCTACAACGGCCTCACGCTGCGGGTCTACGGGCTCGTCAAGCTCGTGGTCAACGTGAGCATCGCGGCCGCCGTCGGCAACGTGATCGTCAACCTCGCCCTGATCCCGGCCTACGGGCCGGTCGGCGCGGGCATCGGCACGTGCGTCACGCTGCTCGGGCACAACGTGCTCAAGCAGTGGGGCCTGCGCCGTGGCACGGGGATCAGCGTGCTCGACCCGCACTCGCGGCGCACCTACGGGTCGATCCTGCTCGGGTCCCTGGCGCTCCTGGCGGTCAACGTGCTGCTGAGCCCGCCCGTCTTCGTCGCGTTCGCGCTGGCCGGGGTCGTCTCCCTGGCCGTCGTCAGGTTCAACCGGTCCGAGCTGCAGGTGGCGGAGACCTTCCCGGAGTTGTCACGCATACCCCTCATTGGGAGGATCTTGGGCTGATGGACCCCCGTCTCGACCTGCTGTCGGTCTCACCGGCCGACCGCGACCTGCCCCCGCTGCGCCCTTCGGGCGCCGGCGCGGAGCGCAACGTGAGCATCTGGTCGGTCATCCGGCGCTGGCGGCTGATGCTCGTCGCCGCGGCCGTCGCCGCCGGCCTGGCGGGCTACGCGGTCACCGCGGGCGGCACGCCGACCTACCAGGCCAAGGCCGTCCTGCTCGTGGGGCCGATCAACACCGACCTCGACACGGTCAAGGCGGCGGGGCAGCTCGCGCAGACCTACGCCCAGCTCGCCACGAGCCAGCCGGTCCTCAACGCGACGGCCAAGCGCCTCGGGCTCCGCGACGTCGGCGGGGGTATCAGCGCGTCGGCCAACGACGTCACGCGCCTGCTCACCGTCCAGGTCGAGGACCGCGACAAGGCCCGCGCCGTCCGCATCGCCGCGGCGCATGCCACCGAACTCGTCGCGCTGAGCAAGCAGCGACAGTCCTCGGAGCCCGGTCCGGGCGAGCTGCAGATCGTCGAGCCCGCGGAGGCGACGGGCGGCGCAGTCGGCCTCGGCGCCGCGCCGATCGCGCTGGCCGCCGCGCTGGCGGGCTTCCTCGGCGCGCTCGGGCTCGCCCTGCTGCTGGACCGCTCGACCGAGGCGGTCCGCGACGCGTCGGACATCGCCGCGGCCACGGGCGCCGGCGCGATCGCGTCGATCAGCGGCCGGCCGCTCAAGCACCACTCCGGCCCATCGCTCGTCGCGCGCGAGCCGAGGTCCCGCAAGGCCGAGGAGTTCCGCCGGCTCGCCGCCAAGCTCCGCGCCGTGGGCGAGCGCAGCGTGCTCGTGCTGGAGGTGGACGACCAGGCGCTCGCCGTCGCCTCCAACCTGGCCGCGGCGCTGAGCACCGGCGGTCGTCACGTGGCCTTCCTCGATGCCGCGCAGGACCCGGCGGGGGCCATGGCGCTCGACATCGCCGACAACGTCTCGGTCCACGCGCTCAGCGGCGAGGACGGCGACGACGCCTCCGCGCGCGAGCTGCTCGAGCGCCTGCTCGCGGAGGCCGACGTCGTGGTCGTCCGGGCGCCGACGCTCGACCGCTCGCCGGTCGGCCTCACCTGGGCGCGGGTCGTGGACGGCACGCTGCTCGTGGCCAGCACGGACCGCACGTCGCGCACCGCCCTGACCTCGACGGTCGAGAGCCTGCGCCTGGTGCACGCCCGCCTGCTGGGCACCGTGCTGACCTCGGGCTCGCGCATCCTCGGCCGGTAGGAGCCGCCCTGCAGGCGCCTGCGGGCGCCCAGCGGCGAGAATTGCCGCGTGGGCGACCTGCAGATCGTCATCGCCGCGCTGTTCGTGTCGGCCGCGGGCCTGAACGCGCTGGCCAACTGGCTCAACGTGCCGTACCCGATCCCGCTGGTGGC
>JAICJK010000103.1 GCA_025928415.1 Solirubrobacteraceae bacterium
CCACAACCCGGGCGCGCGCCGCGGCGGGCCCGCCGGGCGGCGGGGCGGTCGCCGTCGTCCCGTAGCCGCGCCAGGGTGGACCGCCCCCTGAGCCGCGGCGGCGTCGCGACCGCGCGCAAGCAGGACGAGCGGCGGCTGGCGATCCATCCCGCCCACGTCGAGCGCATCGACGCCGACCTGCGGGAGCGGATGGTGCTCGAGCGCGGCTACGGGACGGCGTTCGGCGTCTCCGACGCGCAGCTCGCGCCGCTGGTCGGCGGCCTGGCCGGGCGCGAGGAGCTGATCGCGGGCTGCGACGTGCTCGTCCTGCCCAAGCCGCTGCCCGAGGACCTCGAGACGCTCCGCCCGGGCCAGGTCGTCTGGGGCTGGCCCCACTGCGTGCAGGACCGGCGGATGACCCAGCTCGCCATCGACCGCCGGCTGACGCTCATCGCCTGGGAGGCGATGAACCACTGGACGGACGACGGGCACTTCAGCGTCCACGTCTTCCACAAGAACAACGAGCTGGCCGGGTACTGCTCGGTGCTGCACGCGCTGTCGCTCGTCGGCTCCACGGGCGACTACGGGCGTCGCCTGCGCGCCGCGGTGATCTCCTTCGGCGCCACCGGGCGCGGCGCGGTCCGCGGGCTCTCGGCGCTCGGCATCAGCGACGTCACGGTCCTCACCCAGCGCAGCGTCGCCGCGGTCGCCTCGCCGTTCGCGTCGGTGGTCCTGCAGCACTTCGAGCGCGACCCGGCCCACCCGCGCCGCGTCCTGGCCCTCGAGGCGCCGGAGCCGGGGCCGCTGGCCGAGGTCCTCGCGCAGTACGACGTGATCGTCAACTGCATCCTGCAGGACACCGACGAGCCGCTGATGTTCGTGATGGACGAGGACCTCCTGCGCTTCGCGCCCGGGACGCTGTTCGTCGATGTCTCGTGCGACGAGGGGATGGGCTTCGAGTGGGCCCGGCCGACGAGCTTCGCCGAGCCGATGCTCCCGGTCGGCGACGGGCTCCACTACTACGCCGTGGACCACAGCCCGTCCTACCTGTGGAACTCGGCGACGTGGGAGAACAGCGAGGCGCTGCTCGAGTACCTCCCGGCCGTCATGGCCGGCCCGGGCGCGTGGGAGGCCGACGAGACGATCCGCCGCGCGATCGAGATCCGCGAAGGCCGCATCGAGAACCCCCGGATCATCTCGTTCCAGGGCCGCTCGGCGACGTACCCCTACCCGGTCGGCTGACGCGGCGCGGACGCCCCCGGTCGTCGGCTCGGATCCCCCGGTCGCGGTACCGTCGCCGCGTGGGGCTCCCAGCACGCCGCTCGCCGTTCAGCGCGGCCGGACCGCTCGCGGCTCCCGGCGCCGGCGGTGCCGAGGCACGCGCCCCGGCCCTCGAGGAGAGCCGGCGGCGGGATGGCCGCGCCGCAGCGACCGCGTCGCGCGACTCCGCGATCCTCGTCGCCCTCACGCTGCTCGCCCTCGCCCTGCGCCTCGCCTGCGCCGGGCAGAGCCTGTTCGGGGACGAGCTGATCCTGTTCAACGACGTCCACGACCACTCGCTCGGGCTCACGCTCGGGCTGGTGCACGACACCGAGCTCACGCCGCCGCTCGGGTTCGTGCTGGCCTGGGCGGCCGCGAAGGCCGGCCACCCCGAGGTGCTCGTCCGCCTCCCGTCGCTTCTGGCCGGCACCGCCACCGTCCCCCTGCTCTTCCTCCTCGGGCGCAGGACGGTCGGCCGCGCGGCCGGGATCGTCGCGGCGGCCTGGTTCGCCCTGAGCCCGTTCGCGATCTTCTACGGCACCGAGGCGCGCGCCTACGCCCTCGTGACCGCGCTCCTCGTGGCCTCGACGCTCGCCCTGCTCCGAGCGCTCGACGGGGGCGGTCGCGGGCGGTGGCTGGTGTACGCCGTGATGGCGACCGCGGCCCTCTACACCCACTACATCGCGATCCTCACCCTGGTGCCGCAGGCCGCCTGGGCGGTGGTCGCCCACCGCGAGCGGCTCCGCGAGCAGCTCCTCGCGCACGGCCTCGTCCTCATGGCGTTCGTGCCGTGGTTGCCGTCGCTCGTCGTGCAGTCCGGCCACAGCGGCACCGAGGCCGCGTTCATCCATCTCGCCGCCCCCGTCGGAGGCCGGACCGTGGCGCAGGCCGTGGCCCGGTCGCTTGCCGGCCATCCGGCGGTGGGGACGTCCGCCCTGCCCGGGCGGCTCGCGCTGGTGGGGCTCGGGCTGCTCGTCGCGGCCGGGCTCGTCCTCACGGTGCGAGTGGCGCGGCGCCCTGCGACGAAGAGCCCCGCCGTGCTGCTCGGGCTGCTCGCGCTCGCGCCGCTCGCCGCCCTCGTCCTCTACTCCCTGCGCCCCCACACGAGCTTCCTGCTGCCCCGCAACGTGTCGGGCGCGATGCCGTACGCGCTCGTGCTCCTCGGCGCGGTGCTCACGACCGGCCCCCCGCGATGGGCGTTCGTCATGTCCTGTGGGGCGCTCGCCATGGTCGCCGTCGGGACGGTCATGACGCTCGGGCCGGACTACGCGCGGCCGGACGCGCGGGGGGTGGCCCGCTACCTCGATGCGCACGCGGCGCCCGGGGTGCCGGTGATCGACGGACAGATCGCGCGGTACGACAAGGCGCTGGCGCGCGGGACGCGGATCTACCTCCGGCGCCCGCACCGGCTGTTCGGGACCGAGGCGACCGCGCGGGCGTGGCGCGAGGCGCGGCGGGCGCGCTCCGCGCTCCTCGTCGCCGGGCCGAGCCAGGGCGACGCAGCGGCCCGCCCCGGGCCCGCGGGCTATCGCCTCGCGGCCCGGAGGACCTTCAGGGGCCTCGTCCCGCTCGCGGTCGTCACCTACGTCCCCGTCCGGTGAGCGCGCGGACGGCCTCCCAGTTGGAGTCGTGGTCGCGCCCGAGCTCCAGCCGCCACACCTTCGCGCGCCGCAGCAGCCCACCGCAGACGACCGCGCGCGCGGCGGCCGGGCGGGCCTGCGCAAAGGCGTCGCGCGCGCCGCGGCGCAGCAGGAACTCCATGCCCTGGTACAGGCCGACGCCTACGACGGTCTCGCGCAGCAGCGGCGCAAGCGCGACGCCCGGGCGGGCCCGGACGAGCGTCGCGTCCCGGCGCAGGCTCCGCTCGCCGATCACGAGGTGGCCGATGGGCAGCGGCCCGGTGGCGATGCGATGGGCGAAGGACGCGACCTCGACCGCCTCCTTGGGATGGAGTCCCATGCGCTCCAGGCGACGGCGGGTCACGCCGCCCTCCCCGCTCGGGTTCACCGCGATGCGCAGCGGGAACGGGTGCAGGCGCCCCGCGCGGTCGGCGAGCGGGCTGTCCTCCGACAGCAGGCGCACCGTCGGATCGGCCAGCGCGCGCAGGGCCAGCGTGCTCTTGCCCCCGCCGGAGGGCAGCATCACGGCCACCGCGAAGCCGTCGCTCGCGAGGCCGAGTGCGTGCAGGCGCACGAGCCCCCGGGCCTCGAGTCCCTCCGAGGCCTGGGACAGCACGAAGTGCTGCACCGCCTCGGCGACGAGGTGCTCGTCGGTGCCCTGCACGAGCAGCCGGCCGCGCGCCCGGTCCCAGACGGACAGCGCTCGCCCGGAGTAGTCGACGATCGTCGTGGCGCCGTGCTGGTAGACGACGTTGCGCGGGGTGACGAACGCGGCCCGCAGCGTGGCCCAGGCCTCGTAGTCCGGCTCGCGCTCCTGGATCTCGACGGTCCGGTCCGGCGCGCCGGCCTCGGACCGGAACCATGCGAAGTCCAGGGCGACCCGCTCGACCACCGCGGGCCAGCCCGCGAGCGCCACCCGGAATCCGTGCACGTCGAGCAGCGCCATGTCCATAAGCTTGCCGCCGATGCGGCTCGGACGCGCGGCGCACCGCCTCGTCGAGGCTCTCCCGCGGCCCCGGGCACGGCCGGGCGCGAGCTTCCTCGGCGCGTGGCGGCTGATCGGCCCCTTCGCCCCCGGCGCCGACCCCGGGGCGCAGGACGTCCTGGCGCGCCCGTCGTCGGCGTGGCGCGCCTTCGACGAGCGGACGGTCTGCCGGGCCTACGACGACCTCTGCGACCTGCGGCTCTGGCTGCGCCGCGAGCAGGACGGCACGCCGGCCGTGGGCGCCGTCGCCTACCTGGGCCTCTGGGTCCACTGCACGACGCCGGCCGCCGCGGAGCTCCGGGCCGGCGCCGCCGGGCCGCTCGCCGTCCGCTGGGACGGGCGGCCCGCCCTCGCCGCGGACGGGTGGACGCTGCGCCGGGACGCCCGCCGCGCCCCGCTGGAGCTCACCGCCGGCTGGCACCGCCTGCTCCTGCGCCTCGAGCACGCGGGCGGGCCCTGGGGGTTCTACCTCCGCGTGACGCGCCCGGACGGCGAGCCGGTGCCGGGGCTCACCCCCGCCCTCGAGGGGCCGGGCGCGCTCGACGTCTGCTCCTGGGCGCTCCCGCGCGGCTTCACCGGGTGGCCCTACGCCGAGCTCGACCACCGCCGGGGCGAGCCGCGCGCGTCGCCGTTCGCGCTGCTCGCGGGCGGCGGGGAGCCGCCGTACTCCTGGTCGCTGGCCGCGGGCTCGCTGCCGCCCGGCGTGGCGCTCGAGGAGCCGACGGGCGCGCTGCGCGGCGTGCCGCGGGCAGTGGGCACCAGCCGCCTCGTCGTCCGGGTGCAGGACAGCGCGGGGACGCGCGCGGAGCGCCCGCTGGCCCTACAGGTCGAGGCACCGCCCACGCAGTGGTACGCGGACGCGAAGCTCGGGGTGTTCGCGCACTTCGACAAGCCGGACGCCGTGCCCGTGGCGCAGTGGGACGCCGGACTGGCACAGGCGACGGGATACGCGGAGCGCTGGGCGTCCCTCGCGCAGGCGGCGGGGGCGGGCGCGCTCGTGGTGACCGCCAAGCACCACGACGGCTGGGCGAACTGGCCGACCGAGGTACGCCGGGCGGATGGGGTACGGGCGCCGCGCACGGGGACGGACACGCTGGCGGCCACCCGCAGCGCGGCGCTCGCGCGCGGCCTGCGCTTCGGGGTCTACTTCTCCACGCTGGACAACTGGCATCCGAGCTCGGGCGCCGACCGCGGCGCCTTCCTGCGCTTCCAGCACCAGCAGGTGGAGGAGCTCGTCGAGCGCTACGAGCCGTCGGTCGTGTGGCTCGACGGGCACTGGTCGGACCCCCGCGCGGATTGGGGCTACGACGCGCTCTGCTCGCTCGTCCACGGCCGCGTGCCCGAGGCCGTGGTCGCGAACAACCCCGGGCGGCGGACGCTGAACGTCGGCGACGCGGGCTATGGCGACGTCGACGTGCGGACCTTCGAGGGGCACGGCTACGACGACCACCCGCCGCGCCCGCAGGTCCGCGGCCGCAACCCCAAGCCGCTGCCCGCCGAGAAGTTCTCCTTCACGTGCAACTGGTGGTCGCCGGGCGCCGATCCGCGCTGGCTGGGGTGCGAGCGCAACAACGACTGGCGGACGTGGGCGCGGGTCCTCTCGGAGGTCGTGTCCGAGGGCGGCACGCTCATGCTGGGGATCGGCCCCGGCTACCCCGGGGCGCCGGCGGGCTCGCCGCCGCCCGGAGAGCTCTACCCGGGCGCGCGCGACGTCCTGGAAGGGCTCGGCGCCTGGCTCGGCGGCGGCCGCTGGGAGGCGTTTCGCGGGGTCCGGCCGGGCCCGTGGGCTCCGGGGCGCTGGGGCCGCTGCGTCCAACGCGGTGATCGCGTGTACCTGCACGTTCGGCGCGCCGGCCGGATCGCGCTCCCGGCGCTGCCCGGCACGACGGTCCTCGCCGCGCACGTCCTGCCCGATCGGCGGCCGCTGCCGTTCACCCAGACGGCGAAGGGCGTCGTCCTCGACCTCTCGGTCCTCGCCTCGGAGCCGGTGCTCGGCCTCGTGGAGCTCGCCGTCGCCGGTCAGAGCGCCGCGTAGATCGCCCCGACGCGCTGCGCGTAGCGCTGCGGCGAATGCTCGGCGCGCACGTGCGCGCGCCCCGCTCGCGACAGGGCCTTCCAGCGCGGCTCGTCGGCGGCCAGCGCGAGGCAGGGTGTCGCGAAGTCGCTCGCGTCCGGTGCCACGAGCACCCCGCCGCCCGCGTCGGCGACCTCCTCGCCGAGCCCGCCGACGGCGCGGGCGAGCACCGGGGTGCCGACCGCCATCGCCTCGAGCGCGACGAGTCCCGCGGGCTCGGCCCAGCGAGAGGGGATCACGACCACGCGCGCGGCGCGCAGCCGTCCGGCGACCTCGTCGCGCCCCGCCGCGCCGGCGAGCTCGAGGTTCGGCAGGCCACGCCCCCGCTCGCGCATCAGCGGCGCGAGCGGGCCCGCCCCCACGACGGTCACCGCGAGATCCGGCGCGCGCCGTGCGAGCTCGATCATGTCGAGCGCCCCCTTCTCCGCGGTCAGGCGCCCGACGAACAGCGCGCCGCGGCGCGCGCGCCACGGCGGGTCGTCGCCTGGCGGCGGGCGGGTCGGCAGCGGGACGACCTCGGCCTGGATCCCCTGCCGGGCGTGGAGGGCGGCAAGGTGACGCGACGGCGCCAGCCAGGCGCTCACGGCGCGGCGATGGACCTGCCGGCGCACCACGTGCAGCGCTCGGTCGAGGACGCGGTCGGCCCGGCGACCCGGCCGCGGCACCCCCGGGAGCGCGAACTCGAAGTCGTGCAGCGTCTGCACGACCGGCACGCCGCGGCGGGCCGCGAGGACGACCGGGGCGACCGAGAGCTGCGGGTAGAGCTTGTGGGCGTGGACGACGTCGGGGGCGAAGCAGTCCAGCGCCCGCTTGGCCGCCGCGGCCGCCGTCCGGTTCCACAGCGCGCGCCGCGCCACCCGCTCCGCCGCGAGGAGGCCGACCGCGTCGCGCGTCGCGCCGGTGACGGGCGCGGGCACGAAGGCGCCCGCCGGTGCCGCCGCGTCCCACGGCGACGTCGAGAGGAGCGCGACCTCGTGGCCCGCGTCGCGCAGCGCCTCGGCGAGGTCCAGGCAGTGCCGGTCCGCGCCCCCGGTGACCTGCGCGAACTTGTTGACGAGGAGCACGCGCATCCGCGTCAGCCCGGCGTAGGGTGATCCGCGTGCGTGACCTCGCCGGCGAGCTGCGCGCGCTCGCGCGCCGCTACCCACCCTCGCTCGTCGGCGCCGAGCTCGACGACGTGCCGCGCATCGTGTTCCACGTGGGGCTCGTCGAGCGCCGCGTCGGGCGGGGAGGTCGCGTCTGCGACGTCGGCGGCGGCATCGGCCTGTTCTCGCTCGCGTGCGCCCTGCGCGGGATGCGGGTCACGCTCGTCGACGACTTCGCCGACCCGGTCAACCGCGCCCTCGGCCCCGGCGCGCTCGCCCTGCACCGCGCTCAGGGGATCGACGTCGTGCAGCGCGACGTGATCGAGGAGGGACTCGAGCTCGCGCCCGGCGCGTGGGACGCCATCACCTCCTTCGATTCGCTCGAGCACTGGCACCATTCTCCCCGACGCCTCCTCCACGGGCTGGTCGCGGCCCTGCGCCCGGGCGGCGCGCTCGTGCTCGGCGCGCCCAACCGCGTGAACCTGCGCAAGCGGATCACCACGCCGCTCGGCGTGAACACGTGGAGCCCGTGGGAGGAGTGGTACGAGGCCGAG
>JAICJK010000616.1 GCA_025928415.1 Solirubrobacteraceae bacterium
GACCTCGGCATCGCGTGGGACGGCGACGCGGACCGCTGCTTCTTCATCGACGACCGCGGGGAGTTCGTCGACGGCGACTTCCTCACGGCGATCCTGGCCGAGCACCTGCTGACCAAGCTGCCGCCCGACCCGCCCCAGACCATCCTGTACGACGCGCGCGCGTCGCGGGCGGTCGCCGACACCGTGGCGCGCGCCGGCGGCCGCGCGGAGGTCAACCGCGTCGGCCACGCCTTCTTCAAGACGCGGATGCAGCGCGAGGGCTCGCTGTTCGGCGGCGAGGTCTCCGGCCACTACTACTTCCGCGACTTCTACTGCGCCGACAGCGGGACGATCCCCGCGCTGCTGATCCTCGAGAAGCTCTCGGTGGAGGGCGCGCGGCTGTCCGAGCTGGTCGGCGCCTACCGCTCGAAGTACTTCATCTCCGGGGAGATCAACTCGGAGGTCGACGGCGCGCAGGCGCGGATGGACGCGATCGAGGCCCGCTACGCCGAGCAGGGCGGCCGGATCTCGCACGTCGACGGGGTCAGCGTCGACTTCGACGACTGGCACTTCAACGTGCGGGCGTCGAACACCGAGCCGCTGCTGCGCCTGTGCCTGGAGTCGCTCGTGTCCGTCGAGGACATGGAGCGCCGCCGCGACGAGGTGCTGGGCCTCATCCGCGCATGAGCGCGCCGCCCGGCGGGGCGATCCACGTCCTCCCGGTCCCGACGCCGTTCGCCGTCGGCCGGGTGAACTGCTACCTGATCGAGGACGACCCGCTGACGCTGGTCGACACGGGGCCGAACTCGGGCACGTCGCTGACCGCGCTCGAGCACGCGCTGGCCGAGCACGGCCGCCGCGTGGAGGACCTCGAGCGCGTCGTGCTGACCCACCAGCACATCGACCACATCGGGCTGGCGGGCATCCTCGTGGAGCGCTCGGGCGCCGAGGTGTGCGCGCTCGACGCGCTCGCCCCGTGGCTCGGCGACTACCGCGGCTCGCAGGAGGCCGACGACCGGTTCGCCTCGACGATGATGCTGCGCCACGGCATCGAGGAGGACGTCGTCTCCGCGCTGCGGGCCGTCAGCGCCTCGTTCCGGAGCTGGGGCGCCAGGGTGGACGTGACCCGCCCGCTGGCCCCGGGCGGCGAGCTGGGCTTCGCGGGCCGGTCGCTGCGCGTCCTGCACCGCCCGGGGCACTCGCCGTCGGACACGGTCTTCCACGACGAGGCCACGGGCGTGCTGATCGGCGGGGACCACCTGATCGCCCACATCTCCTCCAACCCGCTGATCGCCCGCCCGCTCGGCGCGGCGCCCGACGCCACGCAGCGGCCCAAGGCGCTGGTGACCTACCTGGCCTCGATGCGCGAGACCCGGGCGATGGACCTGCGGGTCGTGCTCCCCGGCCACGGCGAGCCGGTGGACGACCACCGCGCGCTCATCGACGAGCGCTTCGAGGGCCACGAGCGGCGCAAGGAGAAGATCGCGAAGATCCTGGCCGACGCGCCGCGCACCGCGCACGCGATCGCGCAGGCGATGTGGGGCAACGTCGCCGTCACCCAGGCCTACCTGACGCTGTCGGAGGTGCTCGGCCACCTCGACCTGCTGCTCGCGGAGGGGCGCGTGGCCGAGGACGAGGCGGGCGGCGTCGTGACCTTCCGCCCCACGAGCTGAGGACGCGGCGGGCGCCGCGGCGCTCAGCCCAGCTCGCGGCGCAGGACGGCATCCACCGCGCGGGCGGTGGCGTCCCACGTGCGGCCCGCGGCCCGCGCGAGGCCCGCGGCGCGCTGGGGCTC
>JAICJK010000154.1 GCA_025928415.1 Solirubrobacteraceae bacterium
CGAGCCCGCCGGCCGGGGCCGCCCCGGAGGCGGCCGCCCCGGTCGGTCGCGCGGCCCGCCGCAAGGCGGCCGGCGATCCGCAGCGCACCCAGGCGATGCCCGCGCTGTCGCCCGACCAGGCCGACGGTCCCGACGCCCCGGAGCGCACGTGACCGCGACCGACGGCTTCGAGGTCCTGCGCTTCGACGCGGCGCCGGTCACGGAGGACGTCGCGGTGGTCGAGCTCGAGGGCCGCTGGCGCCGCGGCGGTCCGGGGCCCGAGCGCCACCCGCGCCTGATCGTCGAGGCGGAGGCCGCCGAGCGCCTGGAGTTGCCGGCGCTGGCGGCGGGCGGCGATGCGGACCGCTGGCATGCGAGCTTCGCCGTCCCCGCGCGCGACGGCGCGAGCTACGCCTTGGGCCTGCGCGGCGTCCGGCTGGACCTCCCGGCGCCCGACGAGCGCGCCGACGGCGAGCGGCTGGTCGCCCTCGCGCGCGAGCTCAACGCCGTCCGGCGGCGGCTCGACGCGGCCACGGACGAGACCGGCGAGCGGCTGGCCGAGGCCGAGCGCAGCGCGGCCGAGCGCGACGCCGCCGCCGAGCAGCGCGTGAGCGCCGCGGAGGAGCGCGCCCGCGCCGCCGAGCAGCGGGCGGGCGAGGCGCAGGAGACCTCCATCCGCCTGCGGACCGAGCTGGAGCAGGCCCGCCAGGCGCAGGCGCTGCGCGACGCGGAGGCGCAGGCCGGCGCCACCGCGTTGCGCGAGTCGCTCGAGAGCGCTCGCGAGGACAACCGCGAGCTGCGGCGCGCGCTCAAGCAGGCCCGCGCCGAGCTCGAGGCGGTGCACCGCGAGCGCGCCCGGCCGGCGCCGCCCGCCGAGCCCGAGCGCCTGCCGGCGGAGGCGCCGACCGCCGTCGCGACGGGCGACCGCGACCGCGCGCCGCTCCCGCAGGCCAACGGCGACGGCGACGCCGCCACCCTCGTCGGCGTCCCGTCCTCCGACGGGCCCGCCGCATCCCTCGGCGGAACCGCCGCGCCGCACGACGACGACGCCCTCGACAGCGTCCGGGTCATCGGGCGCGAGCGCCGGCGGACGCTCGCCGACGCCGTCCCGCCGACCACGGCCGAGCTCGACCCGCCGCCCACGGCGCGCTGGATCGCGGTGGGCGCGCTGCTCGCCGTCGCGTTCGTCCTGCTGCTGGTCGTGATCTTCAGCCTCTGGCTGTGAGCCGGCCCGGCGCCCCGCGCGCTACCGCTCGGCCGCCGGGCACGTGATGCGGTAGTCGCACATCGAGCACGCCGTGAAGGACGGCGTCGGCTCGAAGCCCTGGCCGAGGATCCCGTCGGCGACCTCGTTGACCGTGTCGGCGATCCAGCCGCGGTCGATCTCCTCGGTCGGGACGCGCACCTTCTCGTCGTCGAGGACGTAGAGGTAGGCCTGCCGCGAGGACTCGAGCTCCCACGCCTCGCGCGCCGCGACCGCGTAGAGCGAGAGCTGGACGTCGTCGCGGAGCTGGGAGGTCGTCTTCGGGCGCCCGGTCTTGTAGTCGATGAGCTCGTAGCCGCCGTCGGGCAGGCGGTCGACGCGGTCCACGCGCCCGCGCAGCACGTGGGCGCCCAGCTTGAACTGGAAGCCCTTCTCCAGCCACACGGGCTCGGCGTCCTCGGCGGCGGCGCGCTCCTGGTAGCGCCGCATCGCGGCGACGGCCTTGCCGTGGAGCTGGCGCTCCTGGTCGGAGTGCCCGAAGCCGCCGCGCCGCCAGCCCGCGTCGAGCAGCCCCAGCAGCTCGTCGGCCCCGCCGGGGCGCCGCGCGGAGGCCGCCGTCGCATGGAAGCGCTCGAGCACCTGGTGGACGAGGATCCCGAAGCGCTGGTTGAGCGTCGGCTCGCTCGGGATCCGGAAGACGCGCGCGAACTTGTACTTCAGCGGGCACGACCGGTAGGTCTCGATGTCCGAGGCGCTCAGCATCAGCCCGTCGCCGCGCTTGGGCAGGAACGGCTCCAGCGAGGGCTCCTCGCGCGCGGCGATCGCCTGGGCCCGCGCGCGCGTGCCGGCCTCCGCGCCGAGCACGAGCTCGTCGAGCGAGCTCGTCTGGAAGACCTCGCGCTGCTGGCTGGAGGCCGCCTGCAGCAGGCGGGCGTTGATGTCGGGCAGCGCGTCGGCCACCGACTGGCCCGCGGGGCGCTCCATCAGCGCGGCGAGCTTGACGAGCTCGAGGTAGCGCGTCACGCCGTGCGTCACGTCCAGGTCCGTGTCGAACCGCAGCTCGCCGAGCCGCGTCCCGACGCGCGAGACGCTCCCGAGCAGCTCGTCGCGCAGCCCCGTGAACGTCGCGTGCAGCGCCTCGTCGGGCCCGAAGAGCTCCTCCTCGCGGTCCTCCCAGGCCGCGCCGAGCGCCGCGCGGGCCTCCTCCGCGAACGGGGACGGCGGCTGCAGCGCGCCGCGGTCGCTGGCCGACGCGTAGGCCAGGACGAGCCCGTCGCGCGCGCGGGTCATCGCGACGTGCAGCACCCGGCGCATGTGGTCGACGTGCCGGGCCCGGCCGTCGGGGGACGGCGCATCGCGGCCGGCCCGCCCGAGCCCGCGCGGCACGGGCTCGGAGAGCGCCTCGCGCGCCCCCGGCATGCGCGAGGACTGGAGCCCGAGGACGAAGACGTGGCGGAACTCGAGGCCGCGGGCGGCGTGCATCGCCAGCACGGCCACGGCGCCCTTGGGCGCCTCGCGGCCGGCGGCCTCGTCCTCGTCGCGCAGCCCGGCGTCGGCGACGGCGGCCAGGTAGCGGGCGAACTCGCGCGGGGTGGCCTGGGGCGCGCGGCGGGTGTAGCCGGTCGCCAGCTCCCCCAGGCGCGCGAGCGACACGAGGCGCTCGACGACGTCCGCCTGGGCGGCGAAGAGCTGCTGGCGGCGCAGGCCGAGGCGGTCGATCAGGCGGTGGACGAACAGGTCCGGCCGCGAGGTGTCCAGCGCGGCGGAGGCCTGGCGGTGGAGCTTGAGGAAGCCGAGGATGCGCTCGCGGGCCTCGGGCGGGAGCTGCGGGGACTCCGTGGCGGCGACCAGCGCGCTGACCATGTCGAGCTTGCGGCGCCGCGCGATCTGGATGCAGCGCGCGAGGTCGATCGAGCGCAGCTCCACGGGCGGGCGCGCGAGCGCGCGCACGGCGGCGCCCGCGTCGGTCGGGTCGGCGAGCAGGCGCAGCCAGGCGAGGACGTCGCGGACCTCGGCGCGCTGGAAGAACGCGGCGGCGCCGACGAGGCGGTAGGGGACCGCGCGCTCGTCCAGCGCCACGGCCACGGCCTGGCCCTCGTTGCGCACCGAGCGCACGAGCACGCCGATGTCGGCCGGGGCGACCCCGTCGCGGACGAGCCGCTCGATCTCCGCGGCCACGCTCTGCGCCTGCGCGCGCTCGTTGACGCAGCGCCAGAAGCGCACGTCGCCCGGGTCGCCCCGGCGGCCCTCGAGCGCCTTGGGCAGGCGGTCGGCGATCGGCTCGGTGACGGCGCCGGCGGCCCGGACCACGCCGTCCGGGCAGCGGAAGGACCGCTCGAGCGTCACGGTCGCCAGGCCCGGGAAGTCCCGCGGCGCGCGCCGCAGCGCGTCGAAGCCGCCGCCGTCCCCGGGCGCGGCGCCGTGCTCCGCGACGGCCTGGTCGCCGTCGCCGGCCAGGACGACGTGCCCGTGGTCGGCGCCCAGCAGCGCCAGCAGGGCCACGCCCGCGGGCGTCGCGTCCTGGAGGTCGTCGACCAGCAGCTCGCGGAAGCGCGCCGCGGTGCGCGCGCGGACGTGCGGCGCGTCGCGCAGCAGCGCGTGGGCCCGCAGGACCAGCTCGCCGGCGTCGAGCAGGCCGCGCTCGGCGAGCATGCGGTCGTGCGCCGCGAACAGCGCGGCGAACTCGCGCTCGCGCGGCGTCCGCTCGCCGTCGTCCGGGAGCGCCGCCGCCCACGCCGCGTACTCGGGCGCGCCGACGAGCTCCTCCTTGCAGCGGTCGATCCGGGCGATGACCCGGGCGAGCGTCGCGGCCGGGCGGCCACCGAGGTCGTGGCAGCGCAGCTCGAGCTCGTCCATGCGCTCGAGCAGGACGGCGAGGCGGTCCGCCGGGGTGGCGGGCACGACGAACGGGTCCAGGCCCGCCTCCAGCGCCTCCTCCCGCAGCAGCCGCGCGGCGAACGACGCGACCGTGTGCACGGCGAGCTCCGCGAAGCCGCGGGTCCCGAGCACGTCCTCCATCCGGGCGCGCAGCTCGGCCGCGGCGGGCTCGGAGGCCGCCAGCGCGAGGACCGCCTCGGGCGCCGTCGGCGGGTCCCGGTGGGCCGTCAGCCACGCGAAGCGGGAGACGAGCGTCGCGGTCTTGCCCGCCCCCGCGCCCGCGAGGACCAGCAGCGGGCCGTCGGCGTGCGTGACTGCCCCGCGCTGGGCGGGAGTGAGGTGGGAGGGGTCCACGGGCACCACACCTAGTATGTCTCGCATGCCCGTGACCGCGCCCGCGCTGGCCTATGACTGGCTCGGCGCGTCGCGGCGGGCGACCGAGGCGCTGCGCGGCGTCCTGTCCGCGCATCCGACGACCCGCGAGCGCGTGATCGAGACCGGGGAGCGCGGGGAGGGCGGTGACCTCACGCTCGTCATCGACCGCGCCGCGGAGGACGCGATCTTCACCGAGCTCGAGGCGCTGCACGAGGCCGGCGCCCGCTTCACCGCCGTCTCGGAGGAGCGCGGCACCGTGAGCTTCGGCGGCACCGACGTGCTGGTCTGCATCGACCCGCTCGACGGCTCGCTGAACGCCAAGCGCGGCCTCGGCCACCACGCCGTCTCGATCGCGGTCGCCGACGGTCCGACGATGGCCGACGTCGCCTTCGCCTTCGTCCACGACTTCGGCCCCGGCGAGGAGTGGCGGGCCGAGCGCGGCGGCGGCGCGTTCCTCGACGACGTGCGGATCGACGACCCGCCGGGGGAGCGCCGCAAGCGCGACGGGCGCCTCGAGCTGGTCGCCCTCGAGCAGACCGACCCGCGGCACCTCGCGCGCGTCGTCGAGCCGCTGGGGCACCAGGCCGCGCGCATCCGCGCCCTCGGCTCGATGGCCGTCGCGCTGTGCCAGGTGGCCGCCACCCGCGTCGACGCCATGGCCTCGCTGTGGCGCACGCGCGCCGTGGACGTCGCCGCCGCGCAGCTCGTCGTGCGCGAGAGCGGCGGCGTCGTCGCCTTCGGCGGCTGCGCGGAGCCGCTCGGCGCGCCGCTCGACCTCGAGCCGCGCGCCCCGGTCGTCGCCGCGCGGACGCAGGCGACGCTCGACTCGCTGATGGAGATCGTCACATGATCGACCGCGCCATCGCCGGGCGCGTGGCCGCCGCCGTGGGCGGCGGCCCGGGCAATGAAGCCCCGCTGCCGGTCGACCTCGGCGCGCTGGTGGCCCGCAGCGAGGAGCTCGTGGTCGCCTACACCGGGCTGCGCCCGGCCGGCAGCCTGCCCGCCCCCGAGGAGATCGGGCGCGCCGAGTGGCGGGAGGCGAACATCGCGTCGATGGCCGCGCTGCTCGAGCCCGTCGCGGACCGCCTGGCGGGCCGGGGCGGCGCGCTGGGCGGCGCCCTGCGCGCGACCACCGGCCTGATCGCCGGCGCGGAGGCCGGCGCGCTGGTGGGCTATCTCGGCGGGCGCGTGATGGGGCAGTGGGACATCCGGCTCACCGAGCCCGCCGTTCCGCCGCGGCTGCTGTTCGTGGCGCCCAACCTGCATCACGCCGCCGCCGAGCTGAAGGCCGACCCCGCGCAGCTCGTGGCCTGGGTCTGCGTCCACGAGGTCACCCATGCCGTGCAGTTCACGGGCGTCCCGTGGCTGCGCGAGCACCTCGCCAGTCTCCTCGGCGAGCTCCTGGCCACCCTCGACGTCCAGCTCGACCCCGCGGCGGTCCTGCGCCTGCCCTCCCGCGACGACCTGCGCGCGCTCGCCGATGCGGTGCGCTCCGGGTCGCTGGTGACGCTCGTCGCCGGTGAGGGCCGCGCCGCGCTGCTGGACAGCGTCCAGGCCACCATGGCGCTGGTCGAGGGCCACGCCGAGCACGTGATGGACGCCGCGGGCGCGGAGATCGTCGGCGACCTCGGGGCGCTGCGCGCCGGGCTGGACCGCCGCCGCCGCGAGCGCCCGCCGGTGGTCGCCTGGATCGAGCGCATCATCGGCCTCGAGCTCAAGCTGCGCCAGTACCAGGACGGCAAGGCGTTCTGCGACGCCGTCGTCGCGCAGGGCGGCCCGGACGCCCTGCACCGCGCCTTCGCCGCGCCCGAGTCGCTCCCCACCCTCCCCGAGCTCGCCGACCCCGCGGCCTGGCTGCGCCGAACCTCGCCAGACCTCCTGCCCGAGCTCCCCGCAGACGCCGCCTGAGCGAGGGCCGCCCGCGCCGAGGGGCAAGCCTCGAGCCCCCGCCCCTCGGCCCCTGCCACCACGCCGGACGAAGACGGCTCTGCCCGCCCTGCCGGCACGCCGGACGAAGACGGCCCCCCGGGCCGGATTCGTCGCAGCACATGAGCCGCCAGGCGAATGTGCCGTAACCGAACCCACGTTCGGACGTATGCAAACACGTGTTCGCAGTTCCTGCTATGCTTCACAGCA
>JAICJK010000539.1 GCA_025928415.1 Solirubrobacteraceae bacterium
CTGGATGCGGGCGGCCGCCGGGTCGCCTGGATGCGCCAGCCCGGGAACCTCGGCTTCGTCGGCAACATGAACGCCGCGTTCGCCGCGACGGCGCCCGCGGACGTGGTGATCCTGAACTCCGACTGCGTGGTGGCCGAGGGCTGGTTCGAGGGGCTGCGCGACGCCGCGCTGTCGGACCAGACGATCGCGACCGCGACCGCGCTGACCAACAACGGCACGCTGCTGTCGGTCCCGCACCGCAACGACCCGCGCCCGGCGCTGCCGCAGGACATCTCGCTCGACGAGGCGGCGCGCCGCGTCCGCGAGCGCTCGCTGCGCCTGCGGCCCCGGCTGCCCACCGCCGTCGGGCACTGCGTCTACACCCGGCGCGACGCGCTCGAGCTCGTCGGGGGCTTCGACACCGCCTTCGCGCCGGCCTACGGCGAGGAGGTCGACTGGTCGCAGCGCTGCCTGCTGCACGGCCTGCAGCACGTGGCCGCCGACGACGTGCTCGTCCTGCACCAGGGCCACGCCTCGCTCGGCGTCGAGGGCGAGCGCAACCCGCTGCAGGACGCGCACGACAAGATCGTCGAGTCGCGCTACCCGCACTACCTGCCCGCCACCCACGACGCGAAGGTCGAGACCCGGTCGCCCCTGGCGCGGGCGCTCGGGGTGGCCAGCCGCGCCCTGCGCGACCCGCGTGTGACGATCGACGGCCGCTGCCTCGGCCGGTCGTTCACCGGCACGCAGGTGCACGCGCTGGAGGTCATCAGCGCGCTGCACCGGACGGGCCGCGTGCGCCTGCGCGTCCTGCTGCCCGCCGAGCCGGGGGAGCACGCGCTGGGCATCCTGCGCGGGCTGGACGGCGTGGAGCTGCTCGACGCCGCCGCCCTGCCGGCGGACGGCAAGGGCTCCGAAGCCCCGGACCCCGACGACGTCGTCCATCGCACCTGGCAGCTCACCGACCCGCTGGAGCTGCGCGCGCTGATGCGCCTGGGCTCGCGGCTGGTGATCACCCACCAGGACCTCATCGCCTATCGCAACCCCGGCTACCACGCCGGCGGCCGCGACTTCCTGCGCTACCGGCAGGTGACCGAGGAGGCCCTGGCCGCCGCCGACCGGGTCCTGTTCTTCTCCGAGCACGCCGCGCGCGACGCGCAGGCCGAGGAGCTCGTGACGCCCGAGCGCACCCGCGTCGTGCTGATCGGCGTCGACCACCACGTCACCGGGCTGGCTCCCGAGCCACAGCGGCCCGGCGGCACCGAGGCGCTGGACGACGCGCCGTTCCTGCTGTGCATCGGCACGGACTTCCGCCACAAGAACCGCGGCTTCGCGCTGCGCGTGCTCGAGGCGCTGCGCGCGCGCCACGACTGGCCCGGCCGGCTCGTGCTGGCCGGCGCGCCGATCGTGCACGGCTCGAGCGCGGGCGACGAGGCGGCGTGGCTGACCGCGCACCCCGAGCTCGAGGACCGCGTGGTCGTCCTGCCCGCGATCGGCGAGGCCCAGAAGGCGTGGCTCTACGAGCGCTGCGCCGCGGTCCTCTATCCGTCGACCTACGAGGGCTTCGGCCTGATCCCGTTCGAGGCCGCCGACGCCGGCAAGCCGTGCCTGTTCGCGCACCGCACGTCGGTGGCCGAGCTGCTGCCGCCGGACGCGGCGACCATCGTGGCCTGGGATCCGGCGGCGACCGCCGACCGCGCGATCGCGGTGCTCGAGGACCCCGAGCGGGCCGCCGCGCTCGTGCAGGCCGTCCGCGCCGCCGGGGAGCGCTACACCTGGGACGCCACCGCCCGCGAGCTGCTGGAGGCCTACGACGAGACGCTGCGGCTGCCCGCGTCGCCCACTGGGCGCGTGCTGGACGACGAGCTGCTGATCGACGCGCGCTACTGGGCGCTGCGCACACGGATGGGCGACACCGCGATGGCGCTCGTGGACCCCGACGGCGGACTGCTGCCCGACGACGCGCAGCGGGCGCTGGCGCGGCTGGCCAAGGGCGGCGCGACGCGGGGCCCGCTCGTCGGCGCGCTGCGCGGGCTGCACCGGCTGGCCAACCGCGGGCGGGAGTGACCCGGGCGCCTCGCGCCGACGCCGACCGATGCCGCGCCGCCGCCCGACGATCATCGCCGTCCTCGTCGCCGCCGCCGCCCTGGCGGTCGCGGCTGTGGCGCTGGCCGGCGCAGCGGGGAGCTCGCCGAGCCGGCCGGCGACC
>JAICJK010000326.1 GCA_025928415.1 Solirubrobacteraceae bacterium
CCTGCTCGTCGGGCCGCCAGGGCAGCACCGCGAACGTCGTGGGGTCGGGCACCGCGAGCATGTCGGACTCCTCGACGGCGTTGAAGCCGGTGATCGAGGAGCCGTCGAAGCCCATGCCGTGCCGGAAGGCGTCGGGCAGCTCGTCGGGGCCGACCGAGAACGACTTGAGCTGGCCGAGGATGTCGGTGAACCAGAACCGGATGAAGCGGATGTCGCGCTCGCGCACCAGGGCCACGACGTCGTCGGCGCTGCGGAGCTGCTCGGCCATGCGCGGACCCTAGAGGATCGCCCCTGGCCCGCCGGCCGGCGCCGGCGGGGCGCGCGGCCGCTCAGTGTGCCCCGGCCGAGCGGGGCGCGGTGCGCGAAACGGGCGGCGTGGGCGTTGCCTCGTCGTCGGTGTCGAGCCACTCCTGCGCCCACGCCTTGAGCGCGGCGATCGCGGGCCGCAGGCTGCGGCCCATCGGCGTCAGCGCGTACTCGACCTTCACCGGCGGGCTCGGGCAGACGCGGCGCTCCACGACGCCGCGCTCCTCGAGCTCCTTCATGCGCTCGGAGAGCATGCGATCGGAGAGCTGCGGCACGGCGTGGGCGATCTCGCTGAAACGCAGCGGCCCGCCGGCCTGCAGCAGCACCTCAACGATCGCACCGGTCCAGCGGCGACCGATCAGCTCGACGGCCTCGTGGTAGAGCGGGCAGCACCCGCGCCCGCTCGAGCTGTCGCGCCTGGGGCCTTCGCGCGTCATGACGGCAGCCTACCCACGCGTCCGGCCCCAAGCCTCAGGCGGCCTTGAGCGTACGAGCGTCCTCCACCGACCCGTCGACCGGTACGTCGCCGGCCACGTTGATCATCGCCGTGAAGGTCTCGAGGGCGACCGACGCGATGGCCTCGAGGATCTGCTCGTCGGTCCAGCCGGCCTCGCGCGCCTCCTCGTGCAGGTGCATGGGCGGCCGCGCCTGCTCGTCGACCAGCGCCCGCAGGTAGCGCATGAGCTTGGCCTCGCGCTCGTCCCGCGAGTCCCACTCGCGCGCGAGCGCGACCTCGTCGAGGCCGAGGCCGGCCTGGCGCGCCGTGCGGCTGTGCAGGGCGATCCCCGGGGCCGACCGGTAGTGCGAGGCGACCGCGAGGGAGATCCGCTCCAGCGTGCGCGGCGACAGCGAGCCGTGACGCAACTCCGAGCGGAAGCGCGCGTACGCGCGGAGCACGGCGGGCGACCCGGCGAGCACGCCGATGAGGTTGGGAAGCTGCCCGGCGGTCGAGAGCGCGCCCTTGATGATGGGCAGCGAGCCCTCGGGTGCGGTGAGGTCGTCGTGGATCTGGAACCTGCTCATTGCGGTCTTCATGGACGTGCCCTTGGGGACGAAGGCGAACGGGTCGGCCCGGTCCTCGTCGGAACCGGGATGCTTCACCACGTGAAGCTTCTTACATACGGTAAGTCTACGTCGGGGGTCAAGCCCCTCGGGGCCGGCGTGCGCGGGCGCACGCACGCCGCGGTGGCGCGAAGGGCGGCGGGGTGTACGCATGCGGCGGCGCGGGGGGCGGTGTCGGGTGCCCGGGCACCCGCAAGCGCGCCCGCCTCGGGGGAAGCGGGCGCGCATGGGGGGTGTTCCGGCGGGCCCGGCCGGGGGGAGGCCGAGCGCGCCGGGGGGCGGGCCTAGCCCGGGCCGCTCGTCGTGGCCAGCACGACGAGGAACAGGCCGAGCAGCACGGCCCACATGAGCACGCGATCCGGCTGCGCGCCGAAGCGGTCGACGGTGCGCCGGCGAGGACGCCGCGGCTCGAGGCCGCGCCCTGCGCGCGGCGCGAGGGCGGCACCCGGGTGACCGGTGATCTGGACGGTCGGCCGCTCGCCGCCCTCGCGCGACGGGCGGCGCTCGCGCTCCAGGACGATCGTGCGCCCCGTCGCGGCGGGCGCGGCGAACGCGCCCTCGAGATCGAGCGCGGCGGCGAAGCCGGCCGCGTCGGAGCGCCGCAGATGCGGCTCCTCGGTGCGTGGCGGCCGTGGGTCCGGCACCGCAGCCCGCGTTGTCCGGGAGGGGGCGTCGTCGCCGTGCCGCGAGGCGCGGCGCTCAGAGTCACGCTCGGCGGCGCCGGCGTGCGGTCGTGTCGCTTCGGCGGCACGGCGGTCCTGGGCGTGGTCGTCGCCACGGTGCCGGTCGAAGCGCCCGGTGCGAAGGGCAGGGGCGGCGGCGTCCTCCTCCGGGCGGAGATGCTGGACCTCGGACCACCAGGCACTGGCCTCGGTGTTGGGCATGCGGTCGGCTTCCTCTTTCGACGGCTTACGGGGTTAGCTGTCGGGCTCGCGCTGAAAGAGCTTGCGCTACACCGTACGTCCACAGCCGGACGACGGCGATTCGCCCCGATAGATGGGTCCCCCGCTCCCCGTCCGCTGGAGGCGCGGGCGGGAACTCAGCGGTTGCCGCGGCATCGTACCAAGTGCCCGGATCCCTGCAAACGCGCTGCAAAAGAGCGGTATTACGGAGCGTTGCAAGCGGGCTTGCAGGCGGCGGGAGCCGACGGCCCGGGAGGCGGCGGCTCCGCGGGGGGCGACGGAGCGCCGGCCGCGGGGCCGGCTAGTGCCCCGCGGTGCTCGCGATGAACTGCGCGACGGCCTGCGCGTCCTGCCCGTCCACCAGATCGGCGGGCATCTGGCCCTGGCCCCGCGCCCGGCCGAACTTGATCGCGTTGAGGACCAGCGCCTTGGGCGGGCGGATCTGGTCGAGGTTCGGCCCCACGCGCCCGACCGCGTTCGCGGCGGCAAGGGTGTGGCAACCCGAGCAGTTGTGCGCGAAGACCTTGCGCCCGTGCTGCTCGAACGAGGTCAGCGTCACGCCGCCCGGCGCCTGCTTGGTCTGGCTGACGTTGTTGGCCGCGATCACCGCGGCCGGCACGCCGATGCCGAAGGCCAGCGTCACCAGGCCGGCCGCGAGGACGGCGAGCTTGCGCCCTCCGTACAGCGGCGCCCCGGCCTGACGGCGCGCGCCACGGGGGCCGGCCCGCATGGCCACGGCCACGACACCGAGCCCGAGCCCGATGATCCCGAGAACGAGGACGAGCGTTCCGATCACGGCCGTGACCCTACCTCTTGGGCAGGCGGGGGCGCGCTCCGGCGGGGACCCCGCGCGCTCGGGCTGCCCGGGGCCGGCCCGTGGCCGCCGGGAGCGGCGATGCCGCCCGGCGAGGCCCTCATCGGCGCCGCCCCTGGGCGAAGCTCATGACGGGCGGCGCCACCGCCCGGAAGTCGCCGCCCCCGGCGGCGGCCGCGGCGGGCCGCTCGGCCGCGTTGCGCTCGAGCTCGGCGAGGTCCGGCGAGAAGTCCTTGATCTCGGCCAGCGGGCGGTCCGGCGCCTCGAGCGCCCCGACCCGCCGGACGAGCACGTTGACCTGCCCGCCTCCGGCGGGCAGGCGCTCGAGGCGGCCCTCGGCGACGACGAGCGGCTCGGTGCGCACCGCGAGCCGGTCCCGGTCGTAGACGTCCGGCGGGATGATGAGATTGACCGTCCCGCCCTCGTCCTCCAGCAGCATGAAGACGATGCCCTGGGCGGTGCCCGGGCGCTGGCGCGCGACCACCAGGCCGCCGACCCGGACCTGCGCGCCGTGGCGGACCTTCCCCAGCGCCGCAGCGGCCGTCGCGCCCTGGGCGTCCAGCGCCCCGCGCAGCAGCGCGATCGGATGCGCGGCGGCCGTCACCCCCGTCGTGGCGTAGTCGGCGATCATCCCGTCCCACGCGCTGAGCCCCGGCAGCTCGGGCGCCGCGGGCGCCTCGAGGCCGAGCGCGAGCTGGGTGCCGTGCTCCCGCGGGCCGCCCCGGACGCGGGTGCTGCGCAGGCGCATCCCGGGCGCCGCGCCCCCGAGCCCCCACAGGGCCGCGCGCCGGCACCGGCCGGGCGCGAC
>JAICJK010000045.1 GCA_025928415.1 Solirubrobacteraceae bacterium
CCTGCGCGACAACTTCGAGCTCCCGGACCGGGCCGCGCTCCTCGACGAGGTCTACGCGACCGTCGAGGGCTAGTCCGCGGCTCGAGCCGTTCGCCCCCGCGGACCGATCTCCGCACGGGATTGCCCCTGCAAGTCCCACCGGCGCCATCCGGCGCCCGGGGGCAATCCCGCACGGGATTGCCCCTGCAAGTCCAATCGGCGCCATCCGGCGCCCGGGGGCAATCCCGCAACATCCGGCCGTTGCTTCAGTTGCAGGAGCAGCATCCGATGCTCCTCAGGATGACGTCGCTCTCGTTCCCCCGCCTCGCCGCCCCGCTTCTGGCGCTCCTGCTGTGCCTGCTGCTCTCCCCGGCGGCGGGCGCCAAGACGCCGGAGGCGTTCTTCGGGGTCATCGGCGACGGCCCGCTGCTGTCGGGGCAGGAGGACGTCGGCGCGCAGACGGCGGTCATGCACGCGGTGGGCGTCGGCTCGATGCGGCTGGCGGTCTACTGGGACTCGATCGAGCCCTACGCGACGCCGGCCGACGTGCCCGTGTCCGACCAGGGGCGCTTCGTCGTGCGCGACGGCATCCCGACCGACCTGGCGGTCTACGACGCGGCGATCCTCGCGGCCGCGCGCGCGCGGATCACGGTGCTGCCCGTCGTCCAGCGGTCGCCGACGTGGGCCGCGCTCGACCCCCAGGCGGCCTCGAGCTCCCCGCCGCGCCGGATCGGCGACTACACCGCGTTCCTGCGCATGCTGGTCGCCCGCTACGGGCCGCGCGGCTCGCTGTGGGCCGAGCATCCGGACGTCAAGCCGGTCCCGATCCGCGCCTGGCAGATCTGGAACGAGCCCGACATCACGAAGTACTGGGCGGTGGAGGACTGGGCGCCGGCCTACGTCCGGCTGCTGCGCGCCGCCCACCGCACGCTCAAGCGCGCCGACCCGCACTCCAAGACCGTCAGCGCCGGGCTGACGAACCGCTCGTGGGTCGACCTGCGCAAGCTGTACGCCGCCGGGGGCCGCCGCGCGTTCGACATCGCCGCGATCCACCCGTTCAGCCGCCGTGTGTCCAACGTGATCCGCCTCGTCCGCCTCGCGCGCAGGGAGATGCGCAAGGCGGGGGACGCCCGCAAGCCGATGATGCTCACCGAGGTCACCTGGTCCTCGGGCAAGGGCGAGTCGCAATTCAACTACGGGTGGGAGACCACCGAGGCCGGCCAGGCGGCGCGGATCCGCGCCCTGCTGCCCGCGCTGGCCCGGCTGCGGGTGCCGCTGCGGATCGCCGGGCTGTACTGGTACACGTGGCTCTCGCGGCCGGTCGGCGGCGCGGACTCGTTCGACTACTCCGGTCTGCGGCGCGTCGGCGACGGCGGCGCGGTGGTGGACAAGCCCGCGCTGGTCGCGTTCGCGCAGACGGTCCACCGCCTCACACGGTAGAACGTCTGTTCGCCCCGCTATCGTGCACGCGGGATGCCGCCCAGCAATGCCATCGTGGTCTCGGGAGCCCGGGAGCACAACCTCAAGGACGTCTCGCTCACCCTCCCGCGCGACGCGCTCGTGGTCATCACGGGGCTGTCGGGCTCGGGCAAGTCGTCGCTCGCCTTCGACACGATCTACGCGGAGGGCCAGCGCCGCTACGTCGAGTCGCTGAGCGCCTATGCGCGCCAGTTCCTCGGGCAGATGGACAAGCCCGACGTGGACTCGATCGAGGGCCTCTCGCCGGCGATCTCGATCGACCAGAAGACCACGTCGCGCAACCCGCGGTCGACCGTCGGCACCGTCACCGAGATCTACGACTACCTGCGGCTGCTGTGGTCGCGGGTCGGCCATCCGCACTGCCACAACTGCGGCGCGCCGATCGCCGGCCAGTCGGCCGAGCAGATCATCGACCAGGTCATGGAGCTGCCGGAGGGCACGCGCTTCATGGTCATGGCGCCGATCGTCCGCGGCCGCAAGGGCGAGTTCGGCAAGGTCTTCGAGGAGCTGCGGGCCGACGGCTACCAGCGGGCGAAGGTCGACGGCGAGCTGCGGATGCTCGAGGACGGGATCGAGCTCGACAAGAAGTACAAGCACGACGTCTCGATCGTCGTGGACCGCCTCGTGATGCGTCACGACCTGCGCAAGCGGCTCGCCGACTCCGTCGAGACCGCGATCGCGCTGGCCGACGGCATCATCGAGGTGGAGATCCTGGCCGGCCGCGGCGACGAGCCCGGCCCGGCCGGCGAGCCGCGGGTGATCACGTTCTCCGAGCGCTTCGCGTGCCTGAAGTGCGGCACCTCGATGCCCGAGCTCGAGCCGCGCATCTTTTCGTTCAACTCGCCCCACGGAGCGTGCGAGCGCTGCACCGGGCTGGGGTCGCAGATGGAGATCGACCCCGACCTCATCGTGCCGGACCCGTCGCTGTCGATCGGCGAGGGGGCGATCGCCCCGTGGGCGAGCTCCGCCTCCCAGTACTACGACCAGATCACCGACGCGATCGCCGAGGCCTACGGCGTCGACCTCGAGACGCCGTGGCAGGACCTGCCGGCCGAGCAGCGCGACCTCTACCTGCACGGGCTCGACGGGGAGCGCGTGCCCGTGACCTACAAGAACCGCTACGGGCGCACCCGGTCCTACATGGCGCAGTTCGAGGGCGTCACCTCCAACCTCGAGCGCCGCTACCGCGAGACCGACTCGGAGATGGTGCGCGAGCGCATCGAGGAGTTCATGTCGCTCGTCCCGTGCCCGGCCTGCAAGGGCTCGCGTCTGCGGCCCGAGTCGCGCAGCGTGCTCGTCGGCGGCACGGCGATCCACGAGTTCTGCGCGCTGTCGGTGCGGCGCGCGCTGGCCTGGCTGGAGGCGGTCGAGCTCACGGAGACGGAGCGCCACATCGCCCGGCTCATCGTGCGGGAGATCGAGGAGCGCCTGCACTTCCTCGACAACGTCGGGATCGGCTACCTGTCGATGGACCGCGCCGCCGCGACGCTCTCGGGCGGCGAGGCGCAGCGGATCCGCCTGGCCACCCAGATCGGCTCGGCGCTGGTGGGCGTCCTCTACGTCCTCGACGAGCCGTCGATCGGCCTGCACCAGCGCGACAACACGAAGCTCATCGGGACGCTCGAGCGCCTGCGCGACCTCGGCAACACCGTGCTCGTGGTCGAGCATGACGAGCAGACGATGCGCGCCGCCGACCACATCGTGGACATGGGCCTGGGCGCCGGCGAGCACGGGGGCGAGATCGTGGCCGAGGGGACGGCGGCCGAGATCGAGCGCGTCGAGCGGTCGCTGACCGGTCAGTACCTCTCGGGCACCCAGACGGTGGCGGTGCCGGAGCGGCGGCGCACGCCGTCCGGGTACGTGGACATCCGGGGAGCCAAGCAGCACAACCTCAAGGCCGTCGACGTGCGCGTCCCGCTCGGGGCGCTGACCTGCGTGACCGGTGTGTCCGGGTCCGGGAAGTCCACGCTGGTCAACGAGGTGCTGTTCAAGGCTGTGGCCAACCGCCTGCACCGGGCGCGACAGCGGCCCGGGGCGCACACGGCCGTGCTCGGGCTGGACCAGCTCGACAAGATCATCCAGGTCGACCAGTCGCCGATCGGGCGCACGCCCCGGTCCAATCCGGCGACCTACACGGGCCTGTTCGACGTGATCCGGGACCTGTTCGCCAAGACGCAGGAGGCACGGGCGCGGGGCTACAAGCCCGGGCGCTTCTCGTTCAACGTCAAGGGCGGCCGCTGCGAGGTCTGCCGCGGCGACGGCCAGATCAAGATCGAGATGCACTTCCTGCCCGACGTCTACGTGCCCTGCGAGCAGTGCCACGGCAAGCGGTACAACAAGGAGACGCTCGACGTGCGCTTCAAGGGCAAGTCGATCGCCGACGTGCTCGACATGCCCGTCGAGGAGGCAAACGAGTTCTTCGCGCACATCCCGAAGATCCGCCGGCGGCTGGAGACGCTCAACGACGTGGGGCTCGGCTACATCCGGCTCGGGCAGCCGGCCACGACGCTCTCGGGCGGCGAGGCCCAGCGGGTCAAGCTCGCCACGGAGCTGTCCAAGGTCGCGACCGGGCGGACGCTGTACATCCTCGACGAGCCGACGACGGGGCTGCACTTCGCCGACGTCCAGCGCCTGCTCGACGTGTTGCACCGGCTCGTGGACGCGGGCAACTCCGTGGTGGTCATCGAGCACAACCTCGACGTGGTCAAGACCGCCGACCGCATCATCGACATGGGGCCCGAGGGCGGGGAGGAGGGTGGCGTGGTCGTCGCCCAGGGGACGCCCGAGGAGGTCGCGGGCACGCCTGGGTCCTACACGGGCGCGTTCCTGGCGGAGCTCGTCACCCCGGCCGCCCCGACGGCGCGGCGCACGTCGGGCGGCGGGCGCCGCCGGAAGGTCCCCGCCGCGGCGTGACGCCGGTCCGGGGCACCGGCGGGTAGGAGCGCGGTCGCGTGGCGATCATCGAGGTCGACGAGCTGCGCAAGCGCTACGGGCCCAGCGGGCCCGAGGCGGTCTCCGGCGTGAGCTTCACCGTCCGGCGCGGCGAGGTCTTCGGCCTCCTGGGGCCCAACGGGGCCGGCAAGACCACGACGATCGGCGCGCTGACCACGCGGGTGCGCCCGACGAGCGGGCGCGTGGCCGTCGACGGCATCGACGTGCAGCGCGATCCGGTGGCCGTCAAGCAGCGCATCGCGGTGGTCCCGCAGCGCCCGAACCTCGACCGCGTCCTGTCGGCGCTGGAGAACCTGACCTTCCATGCCGCGTACTTCGGGTACTCGCGCGGGGACCGCAAGCGCCGGGCGCTGGCGCTGCTCGACGAGTTCGGCCTGGCCGGGCGCGAGGGGGACCGCGTCGACAACTACTCGGGCGGCATGGCGCAGCGGCTGATGATCGCCCGCGCGCTCATGCACCGCCCGCACGTGCTGTTCCTGGACGAGCCGACGACGGGCCTCGACCCGCAGTCGCGGCTGTTCCTGTGGGACCAGATCGAGCGGCTGCGCCGCGAGGGCACGACGATCCTGCTCACCACCCACGACATGGCCGAGGCCGACCGCCTCTGCGACCGCATCGCGATCGTCGATCACGGCAAGCGCATCGCGCTCGACACGCCGGCCGGCCTGCGGGACCTGCTGCCGGGCGCGCGCGGGGTCGAGCTCACCGTCGTCCACCCGAGCGATCCCGCGCCGGCGCTCGCCGCGCTCGGGGACGTCGAGACCAGCGCACAGGAGGCCGGGCGCTGGCACGCCCGCCTGTACGGCGAGGTGACGCCCGCGCAGGCGCTCGCCGCGGTCGATCGCATGGGCGCGGAGATCGTCGACCTGCGGCGCATCGAGGGCACCCTCGAGGACGTCTTCGTCCAGCTCACGGGGCGGGACCTGCGATGAGCACCGCCTCCGAGCGCGCCGCCGCCACCGCCGGCCGCGGCTCGCCGGTCGCGCCCGAGGCGCCCGCGCTGAGCCCGCGGGCCGCGACGGTGCGGGCCTTCCTCGCGCTGCTGGAGCGCGACGCGTGGGTGACCTTCCGCCGCGATCTGGCCGCCTTCCTGGCCCAGTCGCTCATGCAGCCGCTGTTCTTCCTGTTCACCTTCGGGCGGGTGCTGCCGGAGATCGGCGCGGCGCAGGGCGCCTACGGCAAGCAGCTGCTGCCCGGCATCCTCGCGCTGACGCTCGTGATCACCGCGCTGCAGAACACGTCGCTGCCGCTCGTCATCGAGTTCTCGTTCACCAAGGAGATCGAGGACCGCCTGCTCGCGCCGCTGCCCGCGGCGCTGGTCGGGCTCGAGAAGATCGTGTTCGCGAGCCTGCGCGCCACCGTCGCGGCGCTCCTCATCCTGCCGATGGCCGCCGTGGTCCTCCCGGGCGGCGTCGACCTCGGCAGCGTGAGCTGGCTGGGCTTCCTGGCACTACTCGTCATGGGGTCGCTGGCGGGCGCCTCGCTGGGCATGGTGCTCGGGACCGCCGTCCCGCCCAACCGCATCAACGTCGTCTTCGCCGTCTTCCTGACGCCGCTGATCTTCACCGGCGCGACGTTCTACCCGTGGCAGGCGCTCGACGGGCTGCGCTGGTTCCAGGTGATCACCCTGATCAACCCGATGACCTACGTCAGCGAGGGCATGCGCTCGGCGCTGACCGACGGGCCGACGCTGGCGACCGGGTGGATCGCGCTCGGGATCGTGGCCGCCACGGTCGCGTTCGCGGCGCTGGGGCTCAAGGGGTTCCTGCGCCGCGCGGTCGACTGACGCAGGGGGCCGGGCGATGCGCTCCGTGGCCGGCCGACGGGCGCCCCGTATTTCCGGGAAAGGTTGGCACGAAGCGCACATGGACGGATGTCCAATGGCGGTCGAGGCGGCGGGGGCCGATCCTTCGAGGCGTCGCCGGACCCACTTCTCCCGCACGACGCGGGAAGCTTGTCCGCTCTCGGGGTGGGAGCGGACAACGCCCGACGGGCTCCCTGAGGCCCGCGGGGTGGAGCGTAGGCTGCGCCGGGTCCGCGTCCCGCAAGGGCCGCGGTACCCGCGCAGCCGCGCCACGCCCATCGCCGCCCGCCTGGGGTGCCCCTCGCCGCCATTCAGCTCTCGGCTGCCGCCCGCGCCGCCGCCCGCCCCCGGGCCCGCTCTGGGAGGCTGTGGCGGGATGACCGCCGCCCAAGCGAGGCTCTGGCTGCAGAAGTGGCGCTGGTACGAGCGCAACGCGATGCCGCACAACAGGCTGCGCATCCACTGGGAGCTGGCCCGCCGGGAGGCGTTCGCGCGCTGGCCGATCCACGGCAACGTCCTGGAGGCGCTGCGCGACGGCCGGCTCGAGGTCGGCCCGCACGTCCTCTTCGAGCCCGGCGTGTGGCTCACGCTGCCCGCTCCGGCGCGCGTGCGGATCGGCGGCGGGAGCTTCCTCAACATGGGCGTGATGGTCGCCGCCGCCGCGCTCGTCGAGATCGGCGAGCACTGCATGCTGGCCAACGGCTGCTTCGTCACCGACGCCAACCACCGCTTCGACGACCCCGGTGTGCCCGTCCCGTGGCAGGGCTTCAGCACGAAGGGCCCGACCCGCATCGGCGACAACGTCTGGTGCGGCGCCAACGTGGTCGTCACCAGCGGCGTGACGATCGGCGAGCGCTGCGTCGTCGGCGCGAACTCGGTGGTGACGACCGACCTGCCGGCGTTCTCGATCGCCGCCGGAGCACCGGCGCGGGTCCTGCGGAGCATCGCGTACCCCGAGCCGGCCCCGCGCGCGGCCGGCGAGGGGTAGGGCGCGCCCCCGGGCGTCTCCCGGGCGGTCGACGCAGCTCGGCGGGCGCGCCCGCCCGCGGCGCTACTTCGTCGAGATGAGGATGATCCCGTAGGCGATCGCGGCGAGCGTGCCGGCGGTGCCCGCCGCCGCGAGGACCCCGTAGGCGATGCCGGCGCCGGGACGCCCCAGGCGCCGCAGCTCGCCCGAGCGCGTGGTCCCGAGGACGGCGAGGGAGAAGACGACGGTCACGAAGATGCCCGACACCGCCGCGTGCCAGACCGTCTGCCACAGCGCGCCGACGTCGACGACGGTGGCGAGGATCACGCCTCGCTCCCGCCCGCCGTCAGCACGGAGCCGCGCGCGACGCGCTTGACCACGAGGAAGCTCAGCGCGCCGACGCCCGCCAGCGAGATGACGAGCGGGCCGGCCGCGCCGGAGCCGAACAGGCTCGTCACGCCGTAGACGATGCCGCCGATGACGGCGGCCGCGGGGATCGTGAGGACCCAGGCGACGACGATGTTGCCCGCGACGCCCCAGCGGACGGCCGACAGGCGCTTGGCCGCCCCGGCGCCCATGACGGCGCCGGAGATGGTGTGGGTCGTCGACAGCGGGTAGCCCGCGTGCGAGGCGGCGAGGATCACCGCCGCCCCCGCGCCGGACGCCGAGAAGCCCTGTGGCGCGTCCATCTTGATGATGCGCGTGCCCATCGTCTTGATGATCCGCCAGCCGCCCGAGTAGGTGCCGGCGGCGATCGCCAGCGCGGAGGACACGATGACCCACGTCGGGACCTGGAAGTTGTTCGCGTCGATGTTCCCGTGCGCCACGAGGGCCAGCGTGATGATGCCCATCGTCTTCTGGGCGTCGTTGGTCCCGTGGGACAGCGCGAGCAGGGCGCCGGTGGCGAGCTGGCCGAGGCGGTAGCCGCGGTTGACCGGGCCGGGCCGGAGGTGCCCCACGATCCGGTAGATGAGCAGGATCGAGACGCCGGCGACGGCGAAGGCGAGGATCGGCGCCACGACCGCCGGGACCACGACGCGCCCGAGCAGCCCCTCGCCGATCACCGCGGACGGGCCCTTCGCCACGAGCGCGGCGCCCACCAGCCCGCCGATGAGCGCGTGCGACGAGCTGGACGGCAGCCCGAAGTACCAGGTCGCGAGGTTCCAGGCGATCGCCCCGACGAGCCCGGCGAAGACGATCGTCATCGTGATCGCGCCCGGGTCGACGATGTCCTGCCCGACCGTGGCGGCGACCTTCAGCGAGATGAACGCGCCGGCGAAGTTCAGCAGGGCAGCGCAGGCGACCGCCAGCCGCGGGGCGATGGCGCGCGTGGAGATCGCCGGCGCCACGACGTTCGCGGTGTCGTGGAAGCCGTTGGTGACGTCGAAGCCGAGCGCCGTCGCCACGACGATGACGAGGATGATGTCGCTGTCCATGACCGCCCTCAGGCGTTCTTGATCACGATGCCCTCGAGGACGTTGGCGACGCGCTCGCAGGCGTCGATCGCGTCCTCGAGACGCTCGAAGATGTCCTTCCAGCGGATGACGATCATCGGGTCGATCCCGGCGTCGAAGAGCGAGGCGATCGCCTCGCGGACGACTCGGTCGCCGTCGTTCTCGAGGCGGTTGACCTCGACGGTGAAGTGCGAGATGTCGCCGAAGTCGCGCATCCTCGGCATCGCCTCGGCGATCTGGCGGGTGGCCTGCACGAGGATGTGCGCCATCCGCTGGGCCTGCTCCATCGGCGCCTCGATCTTGTACAGCCCGAGGTAGTCCGAGACCTCCTCGGTGAAGTCGACGACGTCGTCGAGCGCCGAGGCGAGCAGCAGGATGTCCTCGCGGTCGATCGGCGTCACGAACGTCGCGTTGATGCGGTGGATCACGTCGTGGGTGATCCGGTCGCCCTCCTGCTCGCAGATCAGGATGTCCCGCGCCAGCCCCGCGTTGTCGGGGAACGTGCCGAGCATCCGGTCCAGCAGATCCGCGGCGCGGACCATGTTGCCGGCGGACTCCTCGAAGAGATCGAAGAACTCGCGGTCCTTGGGGGTGAAGACCTGGGAGAGGCGCGACATCGCGGCCGCAGAGTAGCGCGTGGGGGCGATGGGAATTGGGCCCCTCGCCCCCGCCCGCCGGAGCGGGTCAGCCGCCGAAGCGCCCGCGCAGCGCGAGCACGTTGTCCACGTAGCGCCGGGTCTCGGGCAGCATCCCGATCCGCCGCACCGAGGCCAGGCCCTGGTAGTAGCCGGCCGCGGCCAGCGCCGCGTCGCCGCCGGTCTGCCGGAGGAGCTGGCCGAGGTAGAGCACCCCCGCGCCGACGTTGTCGGTGGCCGAGGCCGGGTCGAGCGTGCGTGCGGCGAGGTTGGCCTGGACGTAGTCCCACGTGCCGGGCATGACCTGCATGACCCCGCGGGCGTTGGCCGAGGAGACCATCGCGTTGTTGAACCCGCTCTCCTGCCAGGCGATCGCGCTGGCCAGGGACGCCGGGACGCCGTTGCGCGCGGCCACGGCGGCGATGTCGGCGGCGCTCACGCGGGCCGGCGTGGGCTCGGGGCTCGCGACCGGGACGTGCTCGACGGCGGGGGCGGGCTCGGCGGCCCCCGCGGGCTGTGGCGCGCCCGTGGGCAGCTTGAGGACGGTGCCGGCGAGCAGCGGCCCGTCCGGGTCCAGGCCGTTCATCTGGGCGATCTGCGCGGCGGGCACGCGGCTGGTCGCGGCCAGGCCGGAGAGCGTGTCGCCCGGCCGGACGGTGTACGCGCCCAGCGGCTCGGGCGCGGCGGCCGCCTCGGAGCCGCCGACGCCCACGGCCGTCGCGCTGACAGGGGCCGCGGGGGCGGCGGCCAGCGCCCGGGCCGCCTCGTCGACGGTCGGGATCTTCAGCGTGGTGCCGGCGATCACCTGCGCGTCGGGGGCCAGGCCGTTGGCGGCGGCGAAGGACCTGGTGGTGAGGTTGTGCGCGGCGGCGATCGTCCACAGCGTCTCCCCGGGGGCGACCGTGTGGTCGATCGAGGCCGAGGCGGCCGCCGGAGCGAGGGCCACCGCAGCGGCGGCGAGCAGGGCAGGGCGGATGAGGCGCATGCCCTCAGGGCTACCACGCGACTCCCGGCGCGCACGCTCCGCGCGCGTGGTTACGGCACGTTGCAAGGCGACGTGCGCCCGTTGCCGGTACGGTCTCGGCGCGTGAGCGCTCCTGGACCCACCGTCACGGTGACGGGCACCGATCGGGCCAACCTGATGGCGAGCCTGACCGTGCGCTTCGGCAAGGTCGAGGTCGTCGAGGAGCGCGAGGTCGCGCTGGCCGACGGGACGCGCGGCTGGGAGCTCACGGTCCGCCACCGCCCGTTCACGAGCGGGGCCGACGCCGACGACGGCGGTGGAGCCGGGCAGGGCGACGCCGAAGAGGCGGCGGCGCTGCTCGCCGACGCCGAGGCCGCGGCCGAGCGGCTGCGCGCCGACGCCGCCGCCGAGGCGGCGCAGGTCCGCGAGCGGGCCGGCGTCGAGGCGTCGCACGTGCGGGTGGCCTCGGAGTCCGA
>JAICJK010000574.1 GCA_025928415.1 Solirubrobacteraceae bacterium
GAGCCGCCGGCGGCGCCGCCGGCGGCGGGCGCGTCGGGGTCGGCGGGCGTGACCTGCAGGTGCGGGCGCCCCTTGCGGGCCTCGCGGCTGGCGAGCTGGACCGGGTGGCGGCTCTTCGACACGAGCACGAGGTCCACGGTGCCGCCGGTCCGCACCTCCTGCGTCAGGTCGATGGTGATGATGCGACAGCGGGCCAGGCGCTTCTTGCGGGTCTTCTCGCGGCAGTGGGGGCGCCAGGTCGCCAGGCGCTGGCTGCCGATGTGCAACCGGCGGGCGGCGGTGTGGCCGCGGTCCGACCAGGCGGCGCTGCGCGCCCCGAGCACGGTGTCCACGTCGAAGCCGGCGCGGGGGACGTTGCGCGCGCGCAGCAGCAGGATCGCGCGGGCGGACGGGCCCGCGGGACCCGGGACCTTGAAGGTCAGGTAGCTGCGCCAGCGGCCCTGCCCGCCGACCCGCAGCCACTCGCGCTTGCCGTACGGGGTCTTGCGGTAGATCGGGCTGACGGCGGCGTCGGCGACCGGGGCGTAGGTCACCAGGGTGCCCGCGCTGCTCGGGGCCGTCGGCCAGGCGAGGGCGGCGCCGGCGAGCAGGGCGAGGCCGAGCGCGGGGCGGAGGCTGCGGACCTTGGCGGTGGCGGTGGGCACCATGGCGATCAGGACAGTGGTCGGCCCGGTCGAACCCGGGCGGGGCGCCGGTGCAGTGGCTCCACAGGCGGGTGGAGGACCCCCTGCCCGCCGCGCGGAACTCCCGTCTTCCAGTCGAGACCCGTCCCGCAACGGGTGCACCTGCGCCTGCTGGCGGGGCATCGTAGGGCAGCGGGGGCGCGCGTGTCGCACCAGCCAACGAATGTTGCAGGACCGCCGCGCCCGGCGCTCGCGGGGCGACGGGCGCTCAGCGCAGGATCCCGGTGTGCCCGATCGAGTAGCGGCCGGGCTGCGGCCACACGGCCAGCCCGTGCGGGCCCTGGCCCACCGGGATGCGATGCAGCAGCCGGCCCGTCCGGGTGCTGATCGCGTAGACCGCCGCGTCGTAGCGGCCCGAGAGCCACAGCACCCGGCCGTCGGCCGAGACGCCGCCCATGTCGGGGCTGGCGCCGGCGGGCAGCCGCCAGGTCTTCACGGGCCGGCGGGTCCTGAACGACAGGACGGTGATCGCGCCCGCGCCGCGGTCGGAGACGTAGAGGAGCTTGGAGTCGCGGCTCGGGTAGAGGCCGTGCGCGCCGGCCCCCGTGCGCTCGAAGCGCTCGCGGCGCATGCGGTGCGCGTCGATCAGCCAGACGCCGCCCGTCGCCATGTCGGCGACGTAGAAGGTGCGGCCGTCCGGTGACAGCTTGACGTCCTGCGGCATCGCGGCGGGGCTGAGCGCGATGGTCTTGACAACGCGCTCGCGGCGCAGGTCGACGACGATCATGCGCCCGGAGAACTCGCACGAGACGAGGGCGCGGCGCCCGTCGGCGGTGTAGTCCATGTGGTCGACGCCCCGGCACTGCGGGACGGCGAGCCGGTGGGTCAGCCGCATCGTGTGCGGCGTGCGGAAGTCCAGCTCGCGGCGGGCCTCGGCGACGACGATCGCGCGCCGGCCGTCCGCGGTGAAGTACAGGTTGTACGGGTCGTCGACGGGGACCGGGCGCCCGGGGCGCCCCGTGGCGGGGTCGATCGGCGTGAGCGAGTTGCCCAGGTCGTTGGTCACCCACAGCGTCTTGAGGTCCCACGACGGCGTGACGTGCTGCGGCAGCGCGCCGACGGCGAAGTGGTCGATGACCTTCGCGGTGCGCTGGGAGATGACGTCGACCGTGTCGGACTTCGTGTTGGGGACGTAGACCAGCGCCGGGTCGCGGCGCACGACGGGGCTCAGCAGCCCCGGGCGCTCGGCGGCGTACACGTCGCGCCGGTCGAGCAGCGGCGGGACGCGGCCGGCGCGGGGCACCGCCACCCGCGCCGGCGGGCGCGATGCGGGCGCCCGCGGCGTGTGCTCCCGCGCGGGTGCGGTCGCGGTGGCCGCGGCGGCC
>JAICJK010000634.1 GCA_025928415.1 Solirubrobacteraceae bacterium
GCCCTACGGCTCGAACCGGAAGCCGACGCCGCGGACCGTGGCGATCCGCCGCGGCGCGGCGGCGTCGTCCCCGAGCTTGCGCCGCAGCCACGACATGTGCATGTCGAGCGTCTTGGTCGAGCCGAACCAGTTCGCGTCCCACACCTGGGACATGATGTCCTCCCGCCGCACGACCTCGCCGGCGTGGGCGACCAGCAGGGCCAGCAGGTCGAACTCCTTGGGGGTCAGCTCGAGCTCGCGGCCGGCCTGCCAGGCGCGCCGGGCGCCGAGGTCGAGGCGGACGTCGGCGGCGCGCGCCTCCGTCGGCGCGACGCGGCGCAGCTGGGCGCGCACGCGCGCGAGCAGCTCGGCGAGGCGGAACGGCTTGGTGACGTAGTCGTCGCCTCCGGCATCGAGGCCGGCGACGGCGTCCAGCTCGCCGGACTGCGCGGTCAGGAACAGCACGGCGACGTCGGGCCGCTCCTCGCGCACGCGCCGGCAGACCTCCAGCCCGTCGAGGCCGGGCAGGCCGATGTCGAGGACCAGCAGGTCGTGCTGGTCCTCGGTCGCGATCCGCGCCGCCTCCAGGCCGTCGCCGACCGCGTCGACGTCGTAGCCCTCGCGCTCCAGCGCGCGGACCAGCGGGTCGCGGATGCCCTCGTCGTCCTCGGCGATCAGCACGCGCGCCACCGGCTGATCGTAGGGGCGCTCGGCGGGCATGCGCCCAGCGTGCGCGCGACGGGGCAACGCGGCGGTCAACGGCCGGTCAAGCGACGGCAAAGGACCGCGGGAACCTTGACCGGGTCTTTGCCGTCCTTGTTGCCTTCCTTGACGCGCCGTCCTGCACCCTGCGTGCTCGTGATCCCGAAGCCACCGGAGGAATCCATGCGAACCGAGACGCCGCGGCGCGCTGAGGCCCGGCGGCTGACGCCGCAGCGCGCGCAGCGGGGTCTGCGGACCGCGCCCGCCGGGCCTCGTCCTGCGCGGCGGAGCTCAGGCGGGCGGCGATCCGGCCGCGGCATCGCCGACCGAGGAACGGTCGGGGCCGGCGCTGTCACACCGTCCCGGCCGGCACCGGCCGCGCTGGGATCGCCACGCCGGGGTCGATGTCGCGCAACACCGACGCGGCTTCGACCTCCCACCGGTGGGCGATCGCCGCGGACGGCGCTCCGTAGCTGCGGCACTCGAGCACCCACTCGTCCTCGTCGCCGCCCGGAACGAGCAGCAGCCCGGAGGAGAAGTCCAGCCGCGCGAAGCCGTTGGCCTGGCGCCCCCACGCGGCGTCGCGGTCCTGGAAGGACAGGAAGAGGTCGAGCCCCGACCGCAGCGCGCGCGTCTCGCGGGGCGTCATCGCCGCGCGGAACGGGATCGCGAACAGCAGCCTGTAGCGCGGCTCGGCGGACGTTGCGCCGGCGGTCATCGCCGGCCCGGGGCCCGCGTCGCGAAGGCGCGCGGCCCGGCGCTGACGAACGCCGAGTCGCGGCTGCGCCTGCCGATGTCCGAGCGGATGGCCGCGGCGACGGTGGCATCGGGATGCTCGTGCGGGTTGCGCCACAGCCCGCGGTCGACCATCTCCACGTAGATCTCCTCGGGCGCCAGCGGCTCCCGTGCATCGTCGAGGACGGCTCGTGCGGCGGTCAGCACGCTCATGGTCGGTTCCCTTCGCGTCGTGGCAGGAAAGATCGTCACCCGATCCTTCCACCCGC
>JAICJK010000279.1 GCA_025928415.1 Solirubrobacteraceae bacterium
GGAAGCGGCCCGGCCCCGACGCGTCCAGCGCGGAGACGCAGCCTAGCGCGGCCAGCGCCGAGCCGTCGCGATCGGGCTGCTCGAGGCAGAACCACGGCTCGCCGCCGCGGCGCGAGGCGACGACCACCGCGGCCGGGTCGGTCCGCGGGTCCACGAGCGTCGTCACCGCGGCCAGCACGCCCTCCGGCCGGCCGGCCCGCGCGCGGCGGGCCGCGGCGCCGAGATGGGCCAGCAGCCGCGCCCGCTCGTGCGCCGTCAGGCCGAACGGGTGCGCCGCTGCGACACGCGTGGCCATCGGGCCGGCGTCAGGTCTCGCCGCGCCCGCGGGAGATCGCGATCTCCCCCGTGCGCATCATCTCGATCAGCCCGAACGGCCGGACCATCCGCTCGAAGGCCTCGAGCTTGTCCTTGGTCCCGGTGATCTCGATGATCACCGCGCGCTTGGAGACGTCGACGACCTTGCCGCGGAAGATCTCGCAGATCTGCATGATCTCCGTGCGCGCCGCGCCGTCGGCGGCGACCTTGAACAGCGCGAGCTCGCGAGCGACCGTCTCCCCCGGCTCGAGGTCGCGGATCTTCAGCACGTTGACCAGCTTGTGCGTCTGCTTGGTCACCTGGTCGATCGGGTGCGCGGCCCCGTCGAGCGTGATCGTGATGCGCGACAGCTCGGGGTCGTCGGTCGGGCCGACGCTGAGCGTGTCGATGTTGAAGCCGCGCCGGGCGAACAGGCCGGCGACCCTGGTCAGGACGCCCGGCTTGTTCTCCACGAGGATCGACAGGATGTGCTTGCGGCCGGTGCGCACGCTGCCGGCCGCCTCGAGCTCCTCCAGCGAGAGCAGCTCCTTGGTCCCGGGCTCGCCCACGACGCTCACCCCACCATGTCCCGCGCGGCGCCGCCGGGCGAGATCATCGGGTAGGTGTTCTCCTCGCGGGTGACCGCGACGTCCACGACCACGGGGCCGGGCGTCTCGATCGCGGCGCGGACGTCGTCGACCAACGTCGTCTTGTCGGTGAGGCGCACGCCGGTGCAGCCGTAGGCCTCGGCGAGCTTGACGAAGTCGGGGTGGTGCCCCATGTCGACCGCCGAGTAGCGCTTGTCCCAGAACAGCTCCTGCCACTGGCGGACCATGCCCAGGTAGCCGTTGTTGGCGATGAACACCTTGACCGGGATGTTCTCCTGCGCGCAGGTCGCGAGCTCCTGCGCGTTCATCTGGATCGACCCGTCGCCGGTGATGCAGACCACGGTCTGCCCGGGGCAGCCGACGGCCGCGCCGATCGCCGCGGGCAGGCCGAAGCCCATCGTCCCCAGGCCGCCGGAGTTGATCCAGCGCCGCGGCTTGGGGAAGTCGTAGTACTGCGCCGCCCACATCTGATGCTGGCCGACGTCGGAGGTGACGATCGCCTCGCCGCCGGTCACCTCGTTGAGCGCCTGCACGAGGCGCTGGGGCTTGATCTCGGTGCCCTCGCTGTCGTCGTAGCGCAGCGGGTGCTTGGCGCGCCAGGCCTCGATCCGCTGCCACCATTCCTCCAGGCGCGCCGGGTCGGCGTCGAGCGCGCGGTACTCGCGGATGAGCTTGCCGAGGATGTTCTTGGCGTCGCCCACGATCGGGATGTGCGCCGGGATGTTCTTGGAGATCTCGGCTGGGTCCACGTCGATGTGGATGAACTTCGCGCGCGGCGCGAACTCCGACAGCTTGCCGGTGATCCGGTCGTCGAAGCGCGCGCCGACGCAGCAGATGAGGTCCGCCTCGTCCATCGCGTAGTTCGCCGCGCGGGTCCCGTGCATGCCGAGCATGCCGAGCCACTGCGGGTCGGGCGCCGGGTAGGCGCCGAGGCCCATCAGCGTGCAGGTGACCGGGAAGCGGTCGATGCGCGCGAACTCCGCGAGCTCCTCGGCGGCGTCCGCGTTGACGACGCCGCCGCCGGCGTAGATCACCGGCCGGCGCGCCGCGGCCAGCGCCTTGGCGGCCTGGCGGACCTGCTTGGTGTTGCCCTCGGTCGTGGGCTGGTAGCCCGGCAGGTGCAGGTCGGTGACCGGCTCGTAGGGGATGTCCGCCCGCGAGTAGTCGGTCGGGATGTCCACGATGACCGGGCCGGGCCGGCCGCTGCGGGCGATGTGGAAGGCCTCGCGGAGCGCGCGGGGGATCTCCAGCGGGTGCTGGACCATGAACGAGTGCTTCACGGCCGGCATCGTCATGCCGAAGATGTCGGCCTCCTGGAAGCCGTCGGTGCCCAGCAGCTCCGTCCGGACCTGGCCCGTGATGAAGACCACCGGGACCGAGTCCATCATCGCGTCCATGATCGGCGTGATCAGGTTCGTGGCGCCCGGGCCGGAGGTGGCCAGCGCGACGCCGACCTTGCCGGTGGCCTTGGCGTAGCCCTCCGCCGCGTGGCCGCCGCCCGCCTCGTGGCGGACGAGGATGTGGCGGATGCCGCCGTCGTAGAGCGCGTCGTAGGTGGGGATGTTGGCGCCGCCCGGAAGGCCGAATACGACGTCGACGCCCTCCGCCTTCAGGCACTCCATCACGGCATCGACCGCGCGCATGCGACTGTTCGACCTCCTTCCGAGGCACGAGGGAACGGGCCGGCGCCGCGAGGGCGCCCGGACGCCCAAGGGTATCGGCTCGGCCCGGATCCGCCGCCCGCGCCGCGAGAATCGCCGGGCTCAGCGCTCGGCGGCCAGGTTCTCGGGCTCGATCGCGACGTCCGGGAAGTCGAGCTCGTGCCCGCAGCGCGTGCAGATCGCGTCGTAGAGCTTGGTCACCCGCCCGCAGTTGGGGCACTGGCGGCGCAGCTCGTTGGACTCGACGCGGTAGAGCAGCGCGATGACGACGCCGAGGATCGGGAACAGCGTCCCGAGCAGGAACCAGAGCAGGAACGAGCTGCCCTTCATCCGCCCGATGAGGCCGGTCCCGATGCCGCAGGAGACGGCGAAGACGACGTAGGCGGCGCCGGCCATCCGGCGACACTCAGAGCGTCTTGAGCGCCCAGAACACCGCGATGATGGCGAGGACCACCACGACGATCGTGCTGACCGTGGCGATGATGCCGATGATCACCTTCAGCAGGATCCAGGCGGCGACGGCCAGGATCAGGAGCGCCAGCAGGCGCTTGGGAATCGACGCGCGACGCTCGGTGTGTTCCATGCCCCCAGGGTACTCGCCCCGGGGGCGTCGCGGGCGCGGTGCCGCGCTCGTCGCGGTCAGCTCCGCGGGGAGGCGCTCGTCGCCGCGCGCGCGACGTCGAGCGCGGGGCGCGCGGCCGGTTCGACGCGCCGGCGCACCCGCCACGTGGCGCCGCTGAAGGCGAGGTTGGACACCGTCGCGAACCCGGCCTCGTCGGCGCGCAGGGCCAGGAGGAGATGGGCGATCCGGTCGGACGGCGGCAGGGACGGGTCGTCGACGCCCACGCACCAGCAGTACGTCCGGCGCCCGCCGCGCGCGAGCAGCAGCGCCCCGGCCGGCCCGAGCAGCCACGTCCCCAGCGCGCCGCGCTCGAGCACGAGTCCGGTCCGGGCGTGCAGGGCCCGCGCGTCGTGGCCGACGAGGTCGCCGAGCAGCCCGGCGGCCGTGCGCTCGGGGCCCGGCGGCGGTGCGACGGCGTTCCGGCGGGCGCGCTTGGGGCGCACGACGTTGGCGCCGCGCTGCGCGTAGAGCTCGGGGATCACCCAGGCGTGCGCGAAGGCCATGAGCGTCACCGGGAAGGCGATCGGCGCCAGGACGACGAGCAGCACGCCGACCGCGAGGAACGGCACGACGTGCGCGACGGTGCTCAGCGTCCACAGCGCGCCGCGCCGGCGCAGGCGCCGGGCGTCGGCCCGCGGGCGCCAGTGGACGGCCGCGAGCTCGGGCAGCAGCCCGGCGGGCGCGCAGTCGGGCGCGGCGGCCACGGCGTCCGGAGCCCGGCCTCAGCCGCCGGAGATCGGGAGCCGCAGGATGACGAGGTCGGCGTCGACGGGCAGGTCGGTCACCTGCTCGGCGTGCCCCTCCCCCGTGCTCACCATGGCGAAGTAGCCGCGGTCGAGCTCCTGCCGGAAGGCCTGGACGGCGGCCTCCACGGCGGCGGGATCGTCGGCCGTCCACTGCGCCAGCGTGGAGTGGCCGGTGTGGTCCATGCGGATGAGTCGCGCCATGGGCCGATGCTACGCCTCGCCGACTGGGCGGTGGCGGGCATCGTCGCCGCGCGGACCGCGCACGCCGGACGTCAGAGCCCGAGCTGCTCGCGCACCAGCCGGGTGACCTCCTTGCCGTCCGCGCGGCCCTGCGTCTCGCGCATGACGTGCCCGATGATCACCCCCA
>JAICJK010000620.1 GCA_025928415.1 Solirubrobacteraceae bacterium
CCGGCGCCGGGACGGCCACCGCGGCGCTCGGCGCCGGCGGCACGGCGGCGAGCGCGGTGGCGGGCGCGCCGCCGCGCGGGCTGAGGGCGATGGCGAGCAGGACGAGGAGCAGCCCGCCCAGGCCGATGGCCAGGGCGATGGGCCAGTGCTCGCGCGGCGGCTCCGGGGGACCGGGGTGGACGGGTGGCACGACTCGCGGGGAGTCTAGGCGGGGCCCCCGGGCACCGCGCCGCGACGCGGCTACGGCCGGTACTTGCGCGAGCGCCAGATGCCGTTGCGGTGCAGCACGAGCTGCACGCCGGCCCACAGCGTCTTGGTGCCGTACACCACGCCGGTCTTGAACGCCACCGAGGACATGTCGTCGTAGTAGCGGCAGCGGGCCGGGATCTCCGCGATGCGGAAGCCGAAGTGCGATGCCTGCATGAGCAGCTCGGAGTCGAACGCGAAGTCGAGCGAGTTGCGCAGGAAGGGCACCGTGAGCAGCAGCTCGCGCGAGTAGGCCCGGTAGCCCGTATGCGCCTCGGACAGCTTGGTCCCCATGATCTTGTTCTCGATCTCGGTGAGAAAGCGGTTGGCCCACCACTTCCAGCGCGGCATCCCGGCGGCGATCGCCGCGCCGGGGATCAGCAGCCGCGACCCGAGCACCAGGTCGGCCTCGCCGGCGAGGATCGGGTCGACCATCTTCGGGACGAGCTCGGACTCGTACTGGCCGTCGGGGTGCAACATGACCACGACGTCGGCTCCCCGCTCGAGCGCCTGCATGTAGCACGTCTTCTGGTTGCCGCCGTAGCCCACCTGGTGGGGGTGCCAGACGACGTGCAGCGGGAGCTGGCGGGCCAGGCGTACGGTCTCGTCGCTCGAGTTGTCGTCGACGAGGATGACCTCGTCCACGGCATCCATGGGGATCCCGGAGAAGGTCCGCTCGAGGGTGGCCGCCGCCTGCCGGGCGGGCATCACGACGACGACCTTCGGCTTCGCGCCTTCCGGCAATACTCCTTCTCCCGGTGTCCGTTCCGTGGTTGTTCGCATTGCGGCCATGCACCCTCGCTCGGGGTCGATCACCCCGGTCGCCCCGCGGCGGGCGGCACTCTACAGCAGCGGGGCGCGACGGTCGCCGGATCGCCGCCGGAGCGGGCGCCTGCCCTGGTCGCGGGTGGGCCGTGATCGCCTAAGATGCCTCGCCCCGGTGCTTCAGGGCCGCGGCCTCAACGGATGGCCTTCTCCCGCGCAGACACCAGACCGACGCCCGGCGACCTCAGTGCCGGCCCCGGCGGCCCTCCGCCCACGGCGCCGCCGGCGGGCCTCGGGCCCGCGCTCGTGCTCGGCGTGGCGCTGGCCGTCGCTGCCTTCGCCTGCCTGATGGCCCTCGGACTGGTCGTCAAGCACCCCGATCCGAACAACCCGAGCACGGGCTACGGGATCCAGCAGAACCAGAGCGTCAAGACCGCGCTCTATCTCCTCGGGTTCGGCGTGCTGCTCCCCGTGGCCGCGGTGGCAGGCCGCCGCCTCGCGGACGCGATCGCCGCCGGGCCCAACGGCGGCGCGCTCGGCGGTCTGAGTGCGGTGATCGCGGCCACGCTGGCGGCGGCGATCGTCGTCGTCAAGCTCTCCACGCACCTGCCGTGGGGCGACGGCCTCGCCGTCGTGCTCGTCGGGGTTGCGCTGTGGGCGGTCGCGGCGGTGGCGGTCCTCGCGCGCGCGGCCCGCCCCCGGCCGTGGGCGCCGCTGCGGGCGCTGGCGGGCCGCGGGGAGCTGCTCGGCGTGGCG
>JAICJK010000003.1 GCA_025928415.1 Solirubrobacteraceae bacterium
CGTCCGGGCGACGCTGGCCGCCGTCGGCGACGGGCGCCGCGACGTGCGCACCGAGGTCCGCGGCAGCGACGAGATCGCGCGGCTGGCGGCCGACGTCGACGCGATGGTCGCCCGGCTGGACGCCGAGGAGCGGGCCCGCCGGGACCTGGTCGCCGCGGTCTCCCACGACCTGCGCACCCCGATCACCGCCCTGCGGCTGCTGGCCGACGCGATCGACGACGAGCTGGTCGACCCCGAGACGCGTCGCGAGTACGCCGCCCGCATGGGCACGCACGTGCGCGCGCTCGGCGCGCTGATCGACGACCTGTTCGAGCTCACCCGCATCGAGCGCGGCGAGCTCGGCTGGTCGATGGAGCAGGTGCGCCTCGACCTGCTGGTGCAGGAGACGGTCGAGGCGATGCGGCCGGCCGCGGACGCCGGCGCGGTGGCGGTCACCGCCGGCCCGCTGGGCGAGGCCGCGACCGCCCGCGCCAACGCCGAGCGCCTGCAGCGCGTGCTGTTCAACCTGATCCAGAACGCGATCCGCCACACGCCGCCGGACGGCAGCGTCACCGTGCGCGCGGAGCCGGTGGACGGCGCGGTGGAGATCGAGGTCGCCGACACCGGCCCGGGGATCCCGGCCGCGGACCGCCGGCGCGTCTTCGAGCCGTTCTTCCGCGGCGACCCGGCCCGCACCGACGCGGGCGCCGGCCTCGGCCTCGCGATCTCCCGCGCGATCGTCGAGGCCCACGGCGGGCGCATCTGGCTGGTCGACAGCGCCGTCGGCACCCGCGTGCGCTTCCGGCTGCCGGCGGCGGCGTGAGCGCGGCGTGAGCGCGGCGGGGCGGGGCGCGGCCGCGGGCGTCCCGGCGGCCCGCGCGCCTCAGGACGCCGGCGCGTCCACCACGTGCTTGAGCTCCTGGCGCGCGATCGAGAGCTTGTGGACCTCGTCGGGGCCGTCGGCGAGGCGCAGCGTGCGCATGTGCGCATAGGCCGCCGCCAGCGGGAAGTCGTCGGAGACGCCGCCGCCGCCGTGCACCTGGATCGCGCGGTCGAGGATCTTCAGCGCCATCGCCGGCGCGGCGACCTTGATCGCGGCGATCTCGATGCGCGCGTGCTTGTTGCCGACGGTGTCCATCAGCCAGGCCGCCTTCATCGTCAGCAGCCGCGTCATCTCGATCTCCACCCGCGCCTCGGCGATCCAGTCCAGGACGTTGGAGCGCGTCGCGACCGGCTGGCCGAACGTGGTCCGCGCCGCGGCGCGGCGGCACATCGCCTCGAGCGCCATCTCGGCGGTCCCGATCGCCCGCATGCAGTGGTGGATGCGCCCCGGGCCGAGGCGGGCCTGGGCGATCATGAAGCCGTCGCCCTCGCCGGCGACGAGGTTGGACGCCGGCACGCGGACGTCCTCGAAGGTCACCTCGGCGTGCCCCTCCTGGTCGACGTAGCCGAACACCGGCAGGTTGCGCACGACCGTCACGCCCGGCGTGTCGCGCGGCACGAGGATCATCGACTGCTGGCGGTGCGGCGCGGCGTCGACGTCCGTCTTGCCCATCACGATGAAGATCGCGCAGCTCGCGCGCATCGCGCCGGACGTCCACCACTTGCGGCCGTTGAGGACGTACTCGTCGCCGTCGCGCTCGATCCGCAGCTGGATGTTGCGCGCGTCGGAGCTCGCGACATCCGGCTCGGTCATCGCGAACGCCGAGCGGATCTCGCCGTCGAGCAGCGGCCGCAGCCAGCGGTCCTTCTGCTCGGGCGTCCCGAACTGCGTCAGGACCTCCATGTTGCCGGTGTCCGGCGCGGCGCAGTTGATCGCCTCGGGGACCAGGTGCGTGCGCCCGCTGATCTCCGCCAGCGGCGCGTACTCGACGTTGGTCAGCCCCGGCCCGTACTCGGGGTCCGGGTGGAAGAGGTTCCACAGCCCGCGCCGCCGCGCCTCGGCCTTGAGCTCCTCCATGACCGGCGGCTGGGCGTGCGGGTCGCCCGCCGCGGCGAGCTGCTCGCGGTAGACGGGCTGAGCGGGCTCCACGCGCTCGGCGACGAACGCCGTGAGCTGCTCCTGGAGGTCCTTGGTGCGATCGCTGAGGGCGAAGTCCATGGCGTCACGCTCCCCGCACGTCGAGCACGACCTTGCCGAGCGCGCCGCGCCCGTCGATCAGCTCCAGAGCGTCGGCGGCCCGCTCGAGCGGGAACCGCGCGCCGACGACCGGGCGGACCGCGCCGGAGGCGATCAGGCGGTCGAGCTCCGCGGTGATCTCGCGGCTGGTATCGGCCTTGGACATGACGTAGGCGCCCCAGCCGGCCCCGATCACCTCGGTGTTGTTGAGCAGCAGGCGGTTGACCTTGACCTCGGGGATCGAGCCGCCGGTGAACCCGACCACGACGACGCGGCCACCTTCGGCCAGCGAGCGCAGGCTGTCGGTGAACCGGTCGCCGCCGACCGGGTCGAGCACGAGGTCGACGCCGCCGCCGGAGAGCTCCTTGGCCTGGTCCTTCCACGGCCCGTCGGAGCGCACGACGTCGTCGGCGCCGGCCTCGCGCGCGACGCGCTCCTTCTCGTCCGTGGACACCACGCCGATGGTGCGGCAGCCGAGGCCCTTGGCGACCTGCAGGCACGCGGTCCCGACGCCGCCGGCCGCGCCGTGCACGAGCACCGTCTCGCCCTCCTGCAGTCGGCCCCGGATGACGAGCGCGAACCAGGCGGTGTGGTAGTTGAGGATCAGGCCGGCGCCCTGCGCGAAGTCCAGCTCCTGGGGCAACCGCGCGACCATGAACTCGGGCGCCACGGCGGTCTCCGCGAACCCGCCGAGCATGCAGAACGCCGCGACGCGGTCGCCCGCCGCGAAGCCCGAGCCCTCCGGCGCGGAGCGCACGACGCCGCCGACCTCGCTGCCCGGCACGAACGGGAGCGGCGGCTTCATCTGGTACTCCCCGCGGGTCTGCAGCACCTCGGGGAACGAGACGCCGGCGGCGTGGACGTCCACCAGGACGCCGCGGCCCGGCGTCAGCATGTGCGACGCCTCGGGCTCGGGGACGTCCGCGAGGGCCAGGGCCGTCCGGGGGCCGGTGAGCTCGGTGATCTGCAGGGCGCGCATCGCCGGGACGCTATCGGGCGCCGGTCGCCCCCGGTGTCCCCGCGCCGCGCTACCCCGTCGCCAGCCGGCGCTCGCCCGGCTCGATGCGCACGTCGTTGATCGACGCGAAGCGGCGCGCCATCAGGCCCTGGGCGTCGAACTCCCACATCTCGTTGCCGTAGGAGCGCCACCACTGCCCGTCGGGGTCGTGGCTCTCGTACTCGAAGCGCACGGCGATGCGGTCGTCGGTGAACGCCCACAGCTCCTTCTCCAGGCGGTAGTCGAGCTCGCGCGCCCACTTGCGCGCCAGGAAGGCGCGGATCTCCTCGCGCCCGTGCAGGAACTCGTCGCGGTTGCGCCACTCCGAGTCCTCGGTGTAGGCCAGCACGACGCGGTCGGGGTCGCGGGTGTTCCACGCGTCCTGCGCGCTGCGCACCTTCGCGCGGGCGTCCTCTTCGGTGAACGGTGGGCGGATGTCGGTCGGTCCGGGCATGCGTCTGATGCTGCCACTCGGAGGATCCGCCGTCAGCCCGGCGGGACCTCCCGCGAACCCAGTACCGCCTGCGTCTGCGTCACCTGCCCGACCAGGCGGCCCTGCGAATCGTGCAGCTCGGTCTGCACGACGATCACCGACCGGCCCGCGTGCAGCGGCCGCGACCTCGCCGTCACGTCGCCCTCGCGGACGGCGCGGACGAGGTTCGCCGACGAGGAGATCGTCGCGGTGCTCGCGCCGCTCGGCAGGTTCAGGAAGGCGCAGACGGCGCCGAGGCTGTCGGCGAGCGTCATCAGCGCGCCGCCGTGCAGCACGCCGCCGGCCGTGCAACGCCGCGGGCTGAAGGGCAGGCGGCCGACGACCTCGCCGGGCCCGGCCGCGTCGATCTCGATGCCGAGCTCCGCGGCGAACGGCATCATCGCCACCAGGCCGGCGGGATCGGGGGCGTCCTGAGATGCGGTCATGACCGGGAGCCTCGCACGGGCGAGCGCCACGGCCGCAGGCGGCGGTCGGCCAGCAGCGCGCGCGCGGCCCCGCGGCCGCCCATGCCGTGCACGGCCGCGCCGGGGTGCACGGAGGACCCGGCGACGTAGAGGCCGCGCACCGGCGTGCGGTGGCGGCAGAGCTCCGGCAGCGGGCGGAAGACCAGGAGCTGGTCGAGCTCGTAGGCGCCGCCGGCGAGGTCCCCGCCGACGAGGCTCGGGTTCTCCTGCTCGGTGCGCCACGGCGGCCGGATGCTGCGCCCGAGCACGGCGGCCGACCAGCCCGGGGCGAAGCGCTCGAGCTGGGCCTCGACGCGCGCGGCGACCTCCTCGTCGCCGAGCGCGTAGCGCGACGGCACGTGCGAGTAGACGTACAGCGTGTGGCCGCCCGCCGGCGCGCGCGTCGCGTCCAGCAGCGTGTGCTGGCCGACGACGAGCGCGGGGCGCTCGGGGACGTCGCCGCGGGAGCCCTCCTGGGCGGCCTTGGCGAGGTCGCGCAGCTCGCCGGCCACGTGCACCACCGGCGCGGCCCGCGCGCCCGGGGCCGACCACGGCATCGGCGCGCTCAGCGCGTAGTCCAGCTTGAACGCGCCGGTGCCGTAGCGCCAGTCCCGCAGGCGCCGGGCGACCCGGTCGCCCAGCGCCCCCGGGGGCAGCATGCCGGCCAGCGGCCCGGCGCTCACGGTCGTGACGACCGCCGCCGCCCCCAGCTCCTCGCCGCCGCGCAGGCGCACCCCCGCCACGCGGCCGGAGCGCACCAGGACCTCCTCGACGTGGGCGTCGCAGCGGATCCGCCCACCCTCGGCGCGCACGCGCGCGGCCAGCAGGTCGGCGAGCACCTGCATCCCGCCGCGCGGGAACGGCCACCCGTACGCGTGGCCCAGGAGCTGCAGCAGCAGGGCGAACGCGCCGCTGCCCGCCGAGGACGGCGCCAGGCCGGTGTGCATCGCCGAGGACGCCAGCCATGCGGTGGGGCGTTCGGCGCCGTCGAACACCTCCAGCCCGAGGGCGTCCACCGAGGACAGCATCCGGCGCACGAGCTCCACGCCGTCGCGGCGCAGCGCGGCGGCCAGCGCCAGCGGGTCCCGCACGGGCGGCAGCGGCCCGAGGACCGTCCGGACGAGGCGGTCGGCGTGCGGGGCCAGGCCGCCGGCGAGCTGCGTCCACGCCCGCCCCGCGCCGGCGCTCACGCGCTCGAGCTCCTCGGCGGTGCGCGCGATGTCGCGGTGCAGCACGATCGACGTGCCGTCCGCGAACGGGTGGGCCATCACCTCCGGCCCGCCCGCCCACTCCAGCCCGTCGCGCTCGAGCCCGAGCTCGCGGAAGGCCGGCGAGGCGACCGTCAGCGGGACGAAGCCCGCGCAGTGGTCGTGGACGAAGCCCGGCAGCGTGGCCTGCGTGGAGGACGACGCGCCGCCGTGCCCGGGAGCGTGCTCGAGCACCTCGACGTCCAGCCCGGCCCGCGCCAGGTGGATGGCGCAGACCAGGCCGTTGTGGCCGGCGCCGACGACCAGGACGCGAGGGGGCACGGGCACGCCCTACCCAGGACCGGCCCCGCGCATCGCGGCGACAGCGCCGCCGCGCCGGTGTCCCGTGCCGGACCGCGGTGCCGCGGCGGCCGCTTGGCCGCATCCGCGAACGGGAAGAGGAGAAGGCGTGATCCACACGCCCCCCGCCGCCCGGCAGGCGCTCACCGCGCTCCTGCTGCTGCTCCTCTCGCTGGGGCCGGCCGCGGCGGCGCACGCGGCGACCAAGCAGTTCCGGCCCAAGCTGAAGGCGTCGGTGCTCGACCGGACGGCGCGCAAGAAGGGCAGCCGCCCGCGCGTGCGGATCGTGATCACCAAGCCGGTCGACGACTTGGCCCTGACCGGCACGGAGATCGTGTTCCCGAAGCAGCTGCAGCCGGTCATCTCGCTGCTGCAGCACGTCTGCACGCCCGCGCAGCTCAAGGCGAGCGCGTGCCCGAAGTCCTCGCAGATCGGCACCGCCGAGGCGGTGACGCCGCTGGTCAAGACGCCGCTGAAGGGGCCGGTCTACCTGGCCAACACGGGCACGCCGGCGCCCGACGAGCCGGGCCTCGAGCTGCCCTACACGGTCGTGGACCTGCAGAGCGGCGGGCTGAAGCTGCAGCTCAAGGGGGTGCTGCGCCTGCTGCCCGGCGGCGGGCTGCAGAGCGTCTTCACCGGGCTGCCGCCCACGCCGCTGTCGCGCTTCACGTTCACCTTCTTCGGCGGCAAGCACGGCAAGGGCGGCAACTTCCGGGCGCCGTTCGACCTGTGCTCCTCGCGCAGCGGCAGGCTCGACGTGCACCTCACGAGCGTGACGGGGATCGTCCGCCACTCGCACGTCCCGCTGCACGTGCCCGCCTGCTCGCGCAGCCCGCGGGCGGGCGCCGCGGCCTTCGGCCTGGCCGGCGGCGATCCGCTGGTCGACCTCAACGTGCGCAGGGGCCCGCGCGGCGCGCCGCTGAGCACGGTGCGCTTCGAGCTGCCGCGCGGCCTGCGCCTGCGGCCCGGCGCGCTGCGCGGCCACGCCGGCGCGCGCGCGGACGGCCACCCCGTGGACGCCGGCCGGATCACGGCGCTGAGCTCGCGCGTCGTGCAGGTCCGCGGGCTCGGCGCCCGCGGCGCCGACCGCGTCCACCTGCGCCTGCGCCACGGCGCGCTGGAGGTCTCCTCGTCGCTGCGGCGGCGCGCGCACCACCTGGAGATCTCGCGCATCCGCAGGCTCCACCCGCTCAAGCTGCCGGCGGTCGTGCGGACCGGCCAGCACGACGGCCGCCGGACGAAGCTCGACCTGAAGCTCACGGGCCGGGCCTGAGCCCGCCTGTCGCGGCACCACGGTGATCGGGCAGCGCGGCCGCGGCGCGCCGGCCGGCCGCCGGTCCGCGGTCAGCAGCGCGCAGCCGAGCACCTCGGCCAGGGCGACGCAGGACGCGTCGTGGGCCGAGGCGTTGTCCCCAGCAGGATGATTGCTCTACGCAACGGCCCACCGGGCTCACCGCCGCGGCGTGCGGCGCCCGAGGCCGAACAGGCTGATGAGCGCCGGGACGAGGACCGTCCGGACCAGGAAGGCGTCGATGAGCAGCCCGGCCGACATCGCGAAGGCCAGCTCGCGGAAGGTGCGGACCGGGACGAGCGCGAGCAGCGAGAAGCTGAGCGCCAGGACGATCCCCGCGACGGTGATCGCCCGCGCGGCGCGCGCGCCCGCCACCGCGACGGCCTCGCGCAGGGGGCGGACCTCGGCCTCCTGGCGGATGCGCCCGGTCAGGAACACGTTGTAGTCCGAGCCGAGCGCGAGCAGCAGCACCCCCGCGGCGAACGGGACCAGGTAGTCCGTGTCCGCCCGCCCGGCCAGGCCCTCGAACACCCACACGGTCAGCCCGAGGCTCGCGGCCAGCGCGAGCACGCTGGCGGCCGCGAGGTAGAGCGGCGCGACCAGCGCGCGCAGCAGCACCGCGAGCATCAGCAGGACGGCTGCGAGCGCCACCGGCGCCACGCGCTGCATGTCGCTCCGCGCGGCCTCCAGCGTCTCGAGCGAGAGGGCGGTGTCCCCGGCCAGGCCGAAGCGCGCATCGCCGAGCCCCACCCCGGCCAGCGCGCCCGGCAGGATGCCCCGCAGCCCGGCCAGCCGGCGCAGGGCCGTGGCGCCGAGCGGATCGTCCCTGCTGATCAGCACGTAGCGCGCGGCGTTCCCCGAGCGCGCGAGGACCGCCCCGGCCGGCCCGCGGAAGGGCTGCTGCGCGGCGCCGAGGACGCCGGCGAAGCCGGGGTCGGTCCGCAGCACGGCCTGCAGGTCGTCCAGGGCCCCGCGGTCCCGGCCGAGCCCGCGCTGCTCGACGACGAGCACCGTGGGCGACAGCATCCCCGGCGCGAAGCCGCGCCGGAGCTGCGCGTAGGCCTGGCGGGCCTCGCTGCCGGCGGGCAGCCCGCGGATCACGGGGTCGCCGAGGTGCACCCGCAGCAGTCCCGACGCGCAGCCCAGCAGCACGACCACGCAGGCGAGCGCCACGGTCTTCGGGCGCCGCGCCGCGAGGCGGATGATGCGCGTGCGCCGCGGCCGGTGCACGTGCTCGTCCGGGGTCTCCTCCGCCGCGGCGGCCGCGGGCAGCTCGATCCCCGGCCGCGCCGGCCAGTACAGCCGGCGCCCCGTCACCGCCAGGGCCGCGGGCAGGAAGCTGACGGCGACGAGCAGGCCGACGAGCACCGCGACGGCGGTCCCGGGGCCGAAGGCCTGGAAGAAGCCGAGGTGGGCGACGATCAGCGAGGCGCTGGCCAGGCACACCGTCAGCCCGGCGATGCAGATCAGCCCGAGCAGCTCGGCGGCCATCCGCTCGGCGGCCACGACCGGCGGCTCGCCGTCGGCCAGCCGGCGCCGGAAGCGCGACAGGAAGAAGATCGCGTAGTCGCAGACGATGCCGAACAGGAGGACGACGACGACCGGCTCCACCTCGCTCGGCACCGCGATGCCCAGCCGCTCCCGAGCCAGCCCAGCACCCACACGGCCACGGCGTAGACGATCCCGACCGTCGCCAGCGTCGCGAGCGCCGGCCCGGGCGCGCGGAAGTGCAGCGCGACGGCCCCGGCGACGAGCAGCACGGTCAGCGCCTCCACGAGCGGCAGCGCCGAGCCGATCGCGTCGGACTGGTCGGCGCGCGCGCGGATCAGGCCCGTCACGCCCGCGTAGGCCCCGGGCCCGCGGACCACCGGGTGCTCGCGCAGGATCCGGTGGGCGAGGTCCAGCCGCTCCCCGGCGCCGACGTCGGAGCGGAAGTACAGGTAGGTCAGGGCGGTCGTCCCGCGCTCGGGCGCGAACGGCGGCCCGTCGAAGACGTTGATGACCGGGACCGCCGCGGCCACCCGCCCGAGGCCGGGCAGGTGGTGGCCGGTCAGCGCCGCGGCGCGGGCGACGACGCTCGCGCCCTGCGCCGCGGTCAGGCCGCCCGGCGCCCGCTCGACCAGGAGCGTCCGGCTCAGCAGCGGGAAGCCGAACAGCGCGAAGGACCGCTGCTCGGTCTCGATCGCCTTGGCGTGACGCGGGACCAGATCGCCGAGCGCGCCCGACTGCGACTCGCCGATGCTCGGCAGCCAGATCGTCGCCGCGACGGTCGCGGCGACCCAGAAGGCCAGCACGAGCCAGCGGCCGCGCGCCAGCAGGAACGCGGCCCGGGCGGCCACCGCTCAGCGCCCCGCCCCGCGGCGCGCGGGCGTCCGACGTCGGACCGCCGCGGGCGCCGGGCCGGCGCGTCCGGGCAAGCGCATCCCATGCCGAGCATCGAGCGCCTCGAGGTGCGCGCCGCGACGATCCCCACCGACGCGCCCGAGAGCGACGGCACGCTGGCCTGGGACAGCACGACGATCGTCCTGGTCCTCGCGCACGGCGGCGGGCGCACCGGCCTCGGCTGGACCTATGGCGACGCCGCGACCGGCAAGCTCATCGCCGGCAAGCTGGCCGGCGTGGTCTGCGGGATGGACGCCGAGGCGCCGCCCGCGGCCTGGCTGGCCACCCAGAAGGCGCTGCGCAACGACGGCCGCTCGGGCATCGGCGGGATGGCGATCAGCGCCGTCGACGTGGCCCTCTGGGATCTCGCCGCCCAGCTCCACGGCTGCGCGCTGGCCACGCTGGCCGGCCGCGTGCACGACCGCGTCCCGATCTACGGCTCCGGCGGCTTCTGCTCCTACTCCGACGAGCAGCTGCGCGACCAGCTCGGCGGCTGGGTCGCGCAGGGCATCCCGCGCGTCAAGATCAAGGTCGGGCGCCACCCGCTCGCCGACCCGCACCGCCTCGAGGTCGCCCGCGCGGCGATCGGCGATGACACGGAGCTGTTCGCCGACGCCAACGGCGCCTTCCACGCCGCCGAGGCGCTGGCCTGGGCGGAGCGCTACGCCGAGCACGGCGTGGTCTGGTTCGAGGAGCCCGTCTCCTCCGACGACAAGACCGGCCTGCGCCTGGTCCGCGACCGCGCGCCCGCCGGGATGGCGATCGCCGCGGGCGAGTACGCGAGCACGCTCGCGGACTTCGTCGGCCTGGCCGGCGTCGTCCACGTGCTGCAGGCCGACGCCACCCGCTGCGGCGGCGTCAGCGGGTTCGTCCGCGCGGCCGGGCTCGCGCAGGCGAGCCAGCTCCCGTTCTCCGCGCACTGCTGCCCGTCGATCCACGCCCACGCCGGCTGCGCCGCCGAGGCGCTCGTCCACCTGGAGTACTTCCACGACCACGCGCGCATCGAGGGCATGCTGTTCGACGGCGTCCTGGCGCCCGACGGCGGCGCGCTGGTCCCCGACCTCTCCCGCCCCGGGCTGGGGCTGGAGCTGCGCGAGGACGTCTTCACGCGCTACGAGGTGTAGGACGCCGCGCCGGCCGGCTCGGCCGACGCCGTCACCAGCCGCTTGCCCAGCCGCTCGCCGAGCCGCGAGGCCAGCGCCATGATCGTCAGCGCCGGGTTGGCCGAGCCCTCGGTGGGCATGACGCTGCCGTCGCAGACGAACAGGTTGGCCAGCCCCCACACGCGCTGGTCGCGGTCGCAGACGCTCTCCTCGGGCCGGAAGCCCATCCGCGCGCCGCCGACGAGGTGCGCGTAGCGGTCGATGGTCAGGGTGTCCTGCGCCTCCGCCGCCTCCCAGACCGTCTCGAGCACCTTCGTGCCGTAGGCGATGTTCGCCCGGTCGTTGTCGCACTGGGTGTAGTCGAAGCGGGCGACCGGCAGGCCGTGGCTGTCGTGCTCGTCGGCGAGGGTGACGCGGTTGCGGGCCTGGGGCAGCAGCTCGCAGAGCAGGCCGAGCGTCGTCCAGTGGTTGTAGTCGCGCATGTACTCGCGCAGCCCCCGGCCCCAGTGGCCGTCGGCGAGCACGTGCTCGGCCCAGGCGATGGGCAGCGGGCCGACGGTCTGGATCGAGAACCCGCGGGCGAAGCCGCGCGCCAGGTCGGTCTCGTAGAACTGCTCGGAGGAGATCTCCGGCGGCGGCGCCTTCCACTGGCGCAGCGGCTGCGGGAAGCGCGCGGCGACCTGCGAGGCGCCCTGCACCATCAGGTAGCGCCCGAGCTGGTCGTGGCGATTGCCCAGCCCGTCCTCCCAGCCCTCGGTCGCGCTGAGCAGCAGCAGGCGCGGCGTCTCGATCGAGTACCCGCAGACGGCGACCGCCGCGCCGCGCTGGAAGCGCTCGACGCCGTCGCGCAGGTAGGTGACGCCGGTCACGCGGTCGCCGGCGACCTCGACGCGGGCGGCATGGCTGTCCGCCCGGACCTCGACGCCGTGGGCGATCGCGTCCGGGAGGTGGGTGATCAGCGGGCTGGCCTTCGCGTTGACCTTGCAGCCCTGCAGGCAGAAGCCGCGGTAGATGCAGTGGGGGCGGTTGCCGAACGTCCCGTTGGGGATCGCCACGGGCCCGACGCGCATCTCGATGCCCGCCTTGCGCGCGCCCTCCCGGCCCAGCTCGGAGGCCCCGGACAACGGGTGGGCGGCGTGCGGGTAGGAGTGCGGGTCGCCCCACGGCCAGTCCTGGCCGGCCACCGGCAGCTCGCGCTCGACCTTCTCGTAGTGCGGCTTGAGGTCGGCGTAGCTCAGCGGCCAGTCGGCGCCGACGCCGTCGCGCGTGTAGGTCTCGAAGTCCGACGGGTGGAAGCGCGGCGTGTAGCCGGCGAAGTGGACCATCGAGCCGCCGACGCCGTGGCCGGAGTTGTTCTTGCCGAGCTCGACGGGGTCCTCGCCGCCGATCACGCGCGGCGCGGTCCAGTAGATCTTGTGCTGCCCGGCCTCGTCGGAGACCCAGTCGCGGTCCGGGTCCCAGAACGGCCCGGACTCCAGGATCACGATCCGCCAGCCCGCGCGCGCCAGGCGCTGGGCGAGCACCGAGCCGCCGGCGCCCGCCCCGACGATGACGAGGTCGACCTCGTCGTCGTCGCGGTAGTGCGGCATCGCCTCGGTGGGGACCGCGCGGCGGTGGACGTCGAGCAGGAAGGCCGAGTCGTTGTCCTCCGGGAAGACGGCGCCCTTGGCGGCGCGGGCCAGGCGCCGGCTCACTTCAGTCCCCGCCGCGGGACGTCGATGACCGGGTCCTCCTCGAAGGCCTCGGGCCGCTCCCACGGCTCGCGGCCCTGCGGCCCCTGGTGCATCCGCATGTACCCGCGGGGATAGGCGGGCCCGCCGAAGCCGATCTCGTTGAACGCCCACGGGTGCGAGTAGAACTCGCTCAGCGCGCCGCGCATGACGACCGACCAGGCTCGCGAGACGTTGAGGTCCTCGGACTCCAGCTCGCCCTCGGAGAACGCGTCGACGACCGCGTCCCTGGCCTCGTCGTCGAGCGCCGCGAAGCTCGGTGCGCCGCGCTCGCGGGCGACGCGGTCCAGCATCGCGGCCACGCGCCGCCAGGTCTCGGGGTCCTCGGGCATGTCCTCATACCGGTAGCCGTCGAGCTTGCCCTGCGCGAACTTCTTGTCGACCATCTCGAAGACGGGGATCCGCGGCTCTGCGTCCTGGGCCAGCACGACGTCGAGGAACGGGCGCAGGCACGCCTCCTCGGCGGCGGTGAAGACGGTGACCGGCGGGACCTCGCGCGCCCGCGACTCGAGCAGCTCCCGCGTGACCGGGTCCCAGTGATCGGCCTGCGCGAGCACGTCGTAGTCCGGGTAGCGGCCGTGCATCTGCGGGGTGAGCCCGGCGCGCTGGCGCGGCAGCTCCTCCGGCGGGCGCGGCTCGCCGTCCGCGCTCTGCTTGGGCAGGTGGCCCGCCTCGCGGAACGAGCGCGCCATCAGCGCTCCCGCCGCATGATCCCGGCGGCCAGGCCGAGCGCGCCGACCAGCGCCAGCGAGCCCGGCGCCAGCGCGGGCGGCCCCATGACGAGGTTGTAGGTCGGCTCGCGGAAGCCGCCGGGCTTGCGCCAGACGCCGCGCATGTGCATGAACAGGCCCACCCCGCCGTCGGCCAGGTAGCAGGCGCCCATCGCCGGGAGCACCGTCTTCGCGGCGCGCTCGGAGGCCACCCCCGCCACCCCCGCGGCGCTGAGCGCCGGCGACAGGAAGACCGGCGTCCACATCCACTTGTTGCCGAACGACCCGCCGTAGTGGTTGAGGTAGATCTCGACGCCGAGCGGCAGGGCGGTCACCGCCGTCGCCGCGCTGAGGAGCTTCTGCGCGCGGCCGCGCCGGACGTTGGCGATCGTCCGCGACGCGACCCCCCGCGGGCGCCGCCTCATCGGTTGACGAACTCCGCGAGCTTGCCCTTGATCGCCTCCCGGATGATCTTGGGCGTGGCCGGCTCGCCGCCCATCATGGCCTTGGCCAGCCCCTCGGCCTGCTCGAAGCGGATGTGCGGCGGCAGCGGCGGGACCTCGGGGTCGGTGATGACCTCGATGAGCGCCGGGCGCCCCGCGCTGAGCGCCTCGTCCCACGCGGGCCCGACGTCCTCGGGCTTGTCGACCCGGATGCCGTGCAGGCCGAGCAGCCGCGCGAAGGCCGCGTACTGGAAGTCGGGCAGGACCTGGGAGACGTCGAGCTTGGGGTCGCCCGACATCACCCGCTGCTCCCAGGTCACCTGGTTGAGGTCGTCGTTGTGCAGCACGCAGAAGACCGCCCGCTGATCGGCCCAGCGCTCGGCGTAGCGGGCGATGTCCAGCATCGCGTTCATGCCCAGCATCTGGAAGGCGCCGTCCCCCATGACCGCGATCACCGGCCGGTCGGGGTGGGCGAACTTCGCCGCGAGCGCGTAGGGCACCGCCGGGCACATCGTCGCGAGCGTCCCGGAGAGCGCGGCGGTCATCCCGTCGCGGATGCGCAGGTGGCGCGCCCACCAGTTCGTCGCCGAGCCCGAGTCGGCGGTCAGCATGACGTTGTCGGGCAGCCGCTTGGAGAGCTCGTGGAAGACGAGCTGGGGGTTCACGGGGTCGGCCGACTCGTGCGCGCGGTCGTCGAGGATCTCCCACCAGCGCGTGACGTTGGCCTCGATCTCCTGCCGCCAGGAGGAGTCCTCCTTGGCGACCAGCAGCGGCAGGAGCTGCTCGATCGTCGCCACCGCGTCCCCCACGAGGTTGATCTCCATCGGGTAGCGCATGCCGATCAGGCGGGCGTCGATGTCGATCTGGATGCCGCGCGCCTGGCCCGGCTCCGGCAGCCACTCCGAGTACGGGAAGCTCGACCCGATCATGAGGAACGTGTCGCAGCTCTCGATCATGTCGTTGGTCGGCTTGGTGCCGAGCAGGCCGATCGAGCCGGTGACGTAGGGCAGCTCGTCGGACAGCGCGGCGCGGCCGTTGAGCGCCTTGGCGACGCCGGCGCCGAGCGTGTCCGCGAGCTGCTCGACCTGGCGCGCGGCCCCCTTGGCGCCCTGGCCGATCAGGATCGCCACCTTGGAGCCGGCGTTCAGGATCTCGGCGGCCTGGCGCAGCAGGTCGGGATCCGGGGTGACCTGCGGATGCCCGACGCCCTGGGCGGAGGACGGGACGCCGCCGTGCTCGCGCGGCGGCGGCTCGAAGGGGGACTCCTGGACGTCGTTGGGGATGATGATGCAGGTGACCGAGCGGGTCTCCTTGGCGATCCGCATCGCGCGGTCGACGAGGTGCGGCGCCTGCGAGGGGACCATGCAGGTGTGCACGAACTCGCTGGCGACGTCCTTGAACAGGACGGGCAGGTCGACCTCCTGCTGGAAGTTCGAGCCGAGCGCCATGCGCGCCTGCTGGCCGACGATCGCCACGACCGGCTGATGGTCGAGCTTGGCGTCGTAGAGGCCGTTGAGCAGGTGGATCGCGCCGGGGCCCGAGGTGGCCATGCAGACGCCGACCTCGCCGGTGAACTTCGCGTGCGCGCAGGCCGCGAACGCGGCGATCTCCTCGTGGCGGGTCTGGATGAAGTCGAGGCGGTCCTCGACGTGGTGGAAGCCGCCCATCAGCCCGTTGATGCCGTCCCCGGGATAGCCGTAGATCCGCCGCACCCCCCAGTCGGCGAGGCGGTTGAGGACGAACTCGGCGACGGTGGTCTTGGCCATGTCGCGCCCCTACCCGGCACGGCCGCCGCGCATGGCTGACAGTCTTCTCACGGACCACGCCGCTTCGTGGAGCGGCGCACGGGCACTAGTGGATACGTGCGCAGCCGCCCTGCCCTCTGCCTCCGTATGGCCTACGGCGTCGCGTTGCTGCTCAAGCCGCGCGTCGCCCTCGGGCGGGTCGGGGTCCGGCGCGCCCACCGCGCGCTGGTGGCTACGGCGCGCCTGCTCGGCGCCCGCAACGTCGTCCAGGCCGCGGCCGAGGCGCGCTTCCCCGGCGCGCGCGGCCGCGACCTGGGCGCCGCAGTGGACGCCGTCCACGTCGCCTCGATGCTGGCCTTCGCCGCGCCGCGGTCTGACCGCCGGCGCCCCGCGCTCGCGTCGGCCGCCGTCGCGGGCCTGCTGTGCGCCGAAGAGCTGCACCCCCTACGAAGGAGCACCTGACCCATGGCATCCGAAGTCGTCGTCATCACCGGGGCCTCCGGCGGCCTGGGCCGCGCTACCGCCCGCCGCTTCGCGCAGGACGGCGCCCGCGTGGCGCTGCTGGCCCGGGGCCGCGCCGGCCTGGACGCCGCCGCGCGCGAGGTCCGCGAGCTCGGCGGCGACGCGCTGGTCGTGGTCTGCGACGTGTCCGACGCCGAGCAGGTCGAGGCGGCGGCCGAGGAGATCGAGCAGCACTGGGGGCCGATCGACATCTGGGTCAACAACGCGATGACGGCGATCCTGGCCGAGGTCAAGGACACGACCGCCGAGGAGTTCCGCCGCGTGACCGAGGTGACCTACCTGGGCTCCGTGCACGGCGCCCAGGCCGCGCTGCGGCGCATGCTGCCGCGTGACCGCGGCACGATCGTGCAGGTCGGCAGCGCGCTGGCCCACCGCGGGATCCCGCTGCAGGCCACCTACTGCGGCGCCAAGCACGCGCTGCAGGGCTTCTTCGAGGCGCTGCGCTGCGAGCTGCGCCACCACGGCTCCAACGTGCACCTCACGATGGTCCAGATGCCGGGGATGAACACCACGCAGTTCGGCTGGGTCCGCGTCCGCGTCCCCGACCAGCCGCAGCCGGTCCCCCCGATCTACCAGCCCGAGGTCGCCGCGCGGGCGATCCACTACGCCGCCCACCACAAGCGGCGCGAGATGTGGGTCGGCATCTCCACCGCCTACACGATCCTCGGCAACCGCATCGCCCCGTGGCTGGCGGAGTGGTACCTGGCCAAGACCGGCTTCAAGGGCCAGCAGACCGACCAGCCGGTCTCCCCGGGCCGGCGCGACTACCTGTTCTCGCCGGTCGACGAGCGCGAGGACCACGGGTCCCACGGGGACTTCGACGACCGCGCGCACGGGCACAGCCCCCAGGCCTGGGCGTCGCGGCACCGCCGCGAGCTGGCCGGCGCGACCGTGGCGGCGGCGGCCGGCGTCGCGGCGACGGCGGCAGCGGTGCGGCGTTGACCGACGGCGCGTTCACCCTCCGCGACCACGCGCTGATCGCGGACGGGCGCCGCGGCGCGGTCATCGACCCCAACGGCGACATCGTCTGGCTGTGCTTCCCGCGCTGGCACGACCCCGCCCTGTTCAGCACGATGCTCGGGGGCGGCGGGCACTACGCGGTCACGCCCGCCGAGCGCTTCACGTGGGGCGGCCACTACGAGCAGCCGGGCCTGATCTGGCGCAGCCGCTGGGTCACCGTCTCCAACGCGATCGTCGAGTCGCGCGAGGCGCTGGCCCGGCCGGCCGCCGCCGAGCACGCGATCCTGCTGCGCCGCGTGATCGGCCGCAACGGGCGCGCGCCGGTGCGCGTGCGGCTCGAGCTCTCGGGACCGTGGGGCCGCGGCGAGCCCGAGGCCGTCCACCGCCACGACGACGGGACCTGGACGGCGCGCGTCGACGGCGTGCCGGTGCGCTGGCTCGGGGCCGGCGACGCCCGCCACGACGGCGCGCGGCTCGAGCTCGACCTCGAGATCGCCGAAGGCGACACCCACGACCTGGTGCTCGTGCTCGGCCGCCACGACGGCGACCTGCCGGACGCCGACGCGCTGTGGGCCGCGACGGAGGCGGCCTGGGAGGCAGACGTCCCCGAGCTGGCCGGCACGGGCGCGGCGGCCCGCGACAGCCGGCTGGCCTGCGCGGTGATGCGCGGGCTCACGACGCCCGGCGGCGGGATGGTCGCGGCGGCCACCACGGCGCTGCCCGAGCGCGCCGACCGCGGCCGCGACTGGGACTACCGGTACGTGTGGATCCGCGACCAGGCCTACGCCGGCCAGGCCGCCGGCAAGGCCGGGGCCTGGGCGCTGCTCGACGACGCGGTCGCCGTCGTCGGCGCCCGCCTGCTCGAGCACGGCCCCGCGCTCGCGCCCGCCTACACCGTCGACGGCGCCGCCGTCCCGGAGACCGGCAACGTCGGGCTGCCCGGCTTCCCCGGCGGGAACGACCAGATCGGCAACCAGGTGCGCGACCAGTTCCAGCTCGACGCCTTCGGGGAGGCGCTGCTGCTGTTCGCCGAGGGCGCGCGCCACGACCGCCTGGACGCCGACGGCCACCGCGCCGCCGAGGCCGCCGCGCACGCGATCGCCGAGCGCTGGACCGAGCCCGACGCCGGCGTGTGGGAGATCGACCCCGACCACTGGGCGCACTCCAAGCTCATCTGCGCCGCGGGGCTGGAGACGATGGCCGCGCGCCGCCCCGACGGCCCGGTCCCGCGCGACTGGCGCGCGCTGGCCCGGCGGCTGCGCGACGAGGCGGCCGCCGGCTGCGTGCACCCCTCGGGCCGCTGGCAGCGCGCCCCCGACGACCCCCGCCTGGACGCCGCGCTGCTGCTCGCGTCCGTCCGCGGCGCGGTGGAGCCCGGCGCCCCGCTCAACGTCGCGACGCGACGCGCCATCGCCGAGGAGCTGGGCGAGGACGGCTACCTCTACCGCTACCGGGTCGACGACGCGCCGCTCGGCAAGCCCGAGGGCGCCTTCCTCATCTGCTCGTTCTGGATGGCGCTGGCCTGCGAGGCCGAAGGCCGCCACGCCGAGGCCGTCCACTGGTTCGAGCGCGGTCGCGCGGCCTGCGGCCCGGCGGGGCTGTTCTGCGAGGAGTGGGACGTCGAGGAGCGCCAGCTGCGCGGCAACCTCCCCCAGGCCTTCGTCCACGCCGAGCTGCTGGAGGCCGCGGTCGCCCTCGGCGACCCGGGCGCGGGCCCGTGACCGCCCGTCCTCAGCGCGCGGCGGGGGCCCGGCCGCGCACGCGCTCCACGAAGGCGACGCGGTGATAGAGGTCGAGGACCACCAGCTCGCCGGTGCCCTCGCGCTCGCGCAGCCGCTGCCGCGCCTCCTCCTCGGCCTCCCGGCGCGTCGCGTGCGACGCTCCGCCGCGGACCTCCCAGCCGCCGTGACGGTCGCCCTGCACCACCTGTCGCGTGCCCATGGAACCTCCGCTTCGTCTGTCCCCTCGACCGTAGGACGCCGCGGGAGGCGGGCGACAGGCGCCGCGTCCGCGCGCGGACCCGGCTAGGCGCGCGCCCGTGCACCACGACCAGGAGCGCGGTGGGGAGCGGCCCCAAGGGCGGCCGCACAGCGCGGCGGGCCGGCTGCTGGACCTCGACCCCGAGCTCGGCGAGGACCTCGACCCCGAGCGCTTCCAGCTCGCGCGGCGCCACCTGCTCGTCCACCTCGGCCGGGTGCGGGCGGGCACGTGGCGGCCCGCGGCCGGCGCGTTCTCGGCGCAGGGCGGCGCCGGGCTGCTGATCGTCGAGGGCCTCGCGCTGCGGCAGGTGCGCCTGCACCGCCGGCAGGTCGCCGAGCTGCTCGGCTCGGGCGACCTGCTGCGGCCCTGGCAGGACGACGGCGAGCACGCGCACTTCCCCTTCGACGCCTCGCTCGAGGTCATCGAGGGCCTGCTGCTCGCGGTGCTCGACCGCTCCTTCGTGGCGCGCGCCGCGGCGTTCCCGGAGGTCGCCGGCGCGCTCTACGGCCGAGCGATGGCCCGGGCGCGCTCGCTCGCCGGGACGTTCGCGATCTCCCAGATGCGGCGCGCCGAGAACCAGGTGCTGGTCAAGCTGTGGCACCTCGCCGACCGCTTCGGGCGCGTCGGGCCCGACGGCGTCCGGCTGCCGCTGCCGCTGACGCACGCGATGCTCGCCACGCTGCTGGGCATGCACCGCCCGGCCGTCACCACCGCCCTCGGGGCCCTGAAGGACCAGGGCCTGGTGCTGTCACAGGACGTCGGCTGGCTGCTGCTCGGCGAGCCGCCCGAGGACGCCATCGCGCTCGGCGCGCGCGGCGGCCTCGTGCGGCCGATGACCGGCGCGGCCCCGCAGCGGCCCGAGGGGCCGGCGCGCCTGCCGGGGAGCTGACCGGCCGGCGGCCCGCCGGTGCAGATGGGTGCCGTCACCCATGCGCGCCCCCCTCTGCCCCGGGCAGGCTGGTCGCCATGCACCGACTTCCGATCCTCACCGCCGCCGCGACCGGGGCGCTGGCGCTCGCGCCCGCCGCCGAGGCGAAGGTCACCCCGACGCACTCGGCCCGCAGCGTGGCCCGCGCGATCGTCGCGTCGCCCCAGCTCCTGCGCGGCGCGTCGTGGGTCGAGCACCCGCCGCGCGGCAACTGGGCGGCGACCTCGACGACGCGGTACGTCGGCTTCCCGCGCTCCGGCCCGAGCTTCGGGCTGCTGAGCAGCGGCAGCGCGCGGCTCATCGGCCGCCCGGACAGCTCGGGCTCGCTGTCGACCGACAACGACGGCCCGCTGTACCGCGGCACGCGCGATGCGGTGGTCCTCCGGATCGGGATCGACGTGCCCGCCGGCGCCCGCTGCCTGTCGCTGCGGTTCCGCTTCCTCTCCGAGGAGTACCCGGAGTACGTGCACACCGGCTTCAACGACGCGTTCATCGCCGAGCTCGACCGGACGCGCTGGACCGCCGCCACGGGCGGGCCGCGGATCCACGCGCCCGGCAACTTCGCCAAGGTGCGCGACGGCCGCCTGGTCAGCGTCAACGGCGCGGGCGCCTTCGCCGTCACGCGCGATCGCGCCCGCGGCACCACCTACGACGCCGGGACGCGCCGCCTGCGCGCCTCGCGCCCGATCACGCCGGGCCGCCACGACGTGTACCTGACGATCTTCGACCAGGGCGACCACCAGTTCGACTCGACGGTCGTGCTCGACGGCCTGACCGCCAACCGCCGCACCCCCTGCGTCTCGGGCGCGAGCCTCGACTGACCCGGAGGCCGGGCGGCCCCCGGGTCGCCGCGGCCGCTAGGAGGGCGCGATCGTGGTGACGTCCGGGTCCATCGGCGTGCGCGCCGCGACCGTCGCGTAGTCGTAGGCCGTCCCCGGCTTGCTGCCGGGCTTGCCGAAGCCGAAGCCGGCCGACTC
>JAICJK010000033.1 GCA_025928415.1 Solirubrobacteraceae bacterium
CGCGTGTGACGTCGTCCGGAGATCGCCGCTTGCGGTGATCGAAGGCCGAAACCCCCTCTTAATCAGGAGAACCACCGAACATGGAAGCCGCCACGCAGGGCCCCGAGCAGGCCACCAAGCAGAACGTCGGGCGCATCGAGGAGATCCAGGGCGTCGTGATCGAGGCCGTCTTCCCCGACGAGCTGCCCGAGATCAACAATGCGATCGTCATCGAGCGCCAGGGCGACAACCCGGAGGAGGCCGAGGGCATCTCCGCCGGCCTGTCGGTCCTCGTGTGCGAGGTGCAGCAGCACCTCGGCGACGACCGGGTCCGCGCGGTGGCGATGGACACCACCGACGGCCTGGCGCGCGGCATGGAGGTCGTCGACACCGGCGGCCCGATCACCGTGCCGGTCGGCGACGTGACCCTCGGGCGCATCTTCAACCTGCTCGGGGAGACGATCGACCAGGGCCCGGAGATCGAGGTCAAGGAGCGCTGGCCCATCCACCGCCACGCCCCGACGGTCGAGAACCTGACGCCGACGACGGAGATGTTCGAGACCGGGATCAAGGTCATCGACCTCCTCGCGCCCTACGCCAAGGGCGGCAAGATCGGCCTGTTCGGCGGCGCGGGCGTGGGCAAGACGGTCCTCATCCAGGAGCTCATCCACAACCTCGCCTCCGAGCACTCCGGCCTGTCGGCCTTCTGCGGCGTCGGCGAGCGCTCGCGCGAGGGCAACGACCTGTGGATGGAGATGAAGGAGTCGGGCGTCATCGACAAGACGATGCTCGTCTTCGGCCAGATGAACGAGCCGCCCGGGGCGCGCATGCGCGTCGCGCTGACCGGCCTGACGATGGCCGAGTACTTCCGCGACCAGGGCGGTCAGGACGTGCTGCTGTTCATCGACAACATCTTCCGGTTCGTGCAGGCCGGCTCGGAGGTCTCCGCCCTGCTGGGCCGGATGCCCTCCCAGGTCGGCTACCAGCCGACGCTGGAGACGGAGATGGGCCAGCTCCAGGAGCGCATCACCTCCACGCGCGACGGCTCGGTCACCTCGGTGCAGGCCATCTACGTGCCCGCCGACGACCTCACCGACCCGGCTCCGGCGTCGGTGTTCGCGCACCTGAACGCCACCACGACGCTGTCGCGGGCGATCTCCGAGAAGGGGATCTACCCGGCGGTCGACCCGCTGGACTCGACGTCGACGATCCTCAAGGCCGACATCATCGGCGACGAGCACTTCGAGGTCGCCAACCGCGTCAAGGAGATCCTGCAGCGCTACCGCGAGCTGCAGGACATCATCGCGATCCTCGGCATCGACGAGCTCTCCGACGAGGACAAGGTCACCGTGCAGCGCGCGCGCAAGGTGGAGCGCTTCCTGTCGCAGCCGTTCAACGTCGCCGAGCAGTTCACCGGCACGCCCGGCGAGTACGTGCCGATCGGCGAGACGGTGCGCTCCTTCCGGGAGCTGATCGACGGCCAGCACGACGACCTGCCGGAGTCCGCCTTCTTCCTGAAGGGCTCGATCGACCAGGTGGTCGAGGCGGCCAAGAAGGGCTGATCGCGTGGCGCGCACGAAGTTCACCTGCGAGGTCCTCACCCCGGAGGGCGAGGTCTTCAACGACGAGGTCGAGATGGTCTCGACGCGGACGGAGGTCGGCTCGCTGGGCATCCTGGCCCACCACCAGCCGCTGCTCGGCATGCTCGCGCCGACCGAGCTGCGGCTCTACCGCGGCGAGAACGACATCCTGCGCCTGGCGCAGGGCGAGGGCTACGTCCAGGTGACCGGCGAGCACGTGCTGATCCTCGTCGAGGAGGCCCACGAGCAGGGCGAGCTCGACACGGCGGACCTGCAGGAGAAGCTGCGCAAGGCACAGGACGCGCTGTCGGCCGCCGAGGCCGGCAGCGAGGCCGAGGCGGTCGCCCGGCGCGAGCAGCGCCGCTGGGAGGCCTTCCTGCGGGTCGCCGAGGCGCCGCGCTCCTAGCGCGGCGGGCGCGGCCGGGTCCCGGGCCACGGCCGCTCGGATGGCGCTCGCGGCGGGATCGCGGATGACGACCGCTGTGGGGAGCGCCGGCCGCACCATCCCCTACCCTGACCGGGTGGACGAACGGGTCCTGGCCGAGCGGCTGCTCACCTACGACACCTCGCGCCCCGACCAGCTCCGAGCCGCCGCCGGCTTCGTCAAGGGCTGGCTCGAGTCGCGGGAGCTCGACGTCAGCGACGTGGAGCACAACGGCCTGCCGGTCGTGATGGCGCAGGCCGGTCCGCCGTCCGGCCCGCGTGTCGTGCTGCACGGCCACCTCGACGTCGTCCCCGCCTACCCCCACCAGTTCGTCCCCCGCGTGGAGGGCGACCGGCTCTACGGCCGCGGCGCCTACGACATGAAGGGCGCGCTGGCCGCGATGATGTTCGCGCTCAAGGACGCCGCCGGGCAGCAGGCCGTCCGCGTGCTGCTGCTCTGCGTCCCCGACGAGGAGTCCGACGACATCGAGGACCGCTCGACCGACGCGCTGATCGCCGGCGGCCTCGAGGCGGACTTCGCGATCACCGGCGAGCCGACCGACCTGCACATCGGCGTGCAGGCCAAGGGCGTCCTGGCCGTCCGGCTGGAGGTCCGCGGGCTCGCCGCGCACGGCTCGACGCCATGGATGGGGGACAACGCGATCCTCAAGGCGCACGACGCCTTCCGGCGCATCGAGACGCTGCCCTTCTCGCGCGAGTCCTCGGACCTGTTCGACCGCCCGTCGATCAACCTCGCGCGCATCGCCGGCGGGGACGCGTTCAACAAGGTCCCGGACCGCTGCTGCATCGACGTCGACATCCGCTTCCTCCCCAACCAGGACGCGGGCGAGATCCTCGCCCAGATCCGGCGGCTCGGCGACGTCGAGATCGTCAAGTGCTTCACGCGGCCGCCCGCCATCGTGTCGCGGGACAACCCGTACGTGCTGGCGCTGCGCGACGGCGTGAGCGCGGCGATCACCGGCGACGCGCTCAGCGTCGGCCGCGACGGCGCGTCCGACGCCGTGTCGTTCCTGGCCGCCGGCATCCCGGCGGTCGAGTTCGGCCCCGTCGGCGGCGGGCACCACGGCCCGGAGGAGTGGGTCTCGATCTCCAGCCTGGCCCGCTACCGGCGCGCGCTCGGCGACTTCGTGGCCGCGCTGCCGGGGCGCGTCGGGGCGCAGGCGGGGGCGCGGGCGGGGCTGCGCGCCGTCGAGGGCGGCGCCGGAGGCGGCCCCGCGTGAGCGTGCTCCGGCTGCGCCGGAGCATTGCGGGTTCGCTGCGCGAACGTCGCGATGCGGTGGCCGGCCCCGAGCGGCCCCCGCGGGTCGCCCGGGGGCTCTACAAGCGCCTGGCCGCCGGCGGCGTGCTGATCGTCCTGCTCACCGCCGCCGCGGTCAGCTCCGCGGCGCTGTTGCAGGTCAAGCACGTCGGCGACATCATCCAGCGCTTCCAGCCCCACGTCGCGTTCGCCCCCGGCACGATCACGAAGGCGCAGGCCGGCAAGCCCCAGACCATCCTGCTGGTCGGCTCCGACCGGCGCTACGGAGCGGGCAAGGGCGACGCGCGGTCCGACACGCTGATGCTCGTCCGGCTCGACCCGGACCAGCAGGCCACCGCGGTGCTCTCGATCCCGCGCGACCTCGTCGTGGACATCCCCGGCCACGGGCGCACGAAGATCAACGCGGCCTACTCGTTCGGCGGCCTGGACCTGACGGTGCGCACGGTCAAGCAGCTCCTGAGCGCTTCGGGGACGCCGTTCAAGATCAACCACGCGATCGGCGTCAACTTCTCGGGGTTCCGCCGGGCGGTCGACTTCCTGGGCTGCGTCTACGTCGACGTGGACCGCCGCTACTACCACTCCAACCTGGGGCTGCCGCCCTCCCAGCAGTATGCCGAGATCGACATCCAGCCCGGCTACCAGAAGCTCTGCGGGCAGAAGGCGCTCGACTACGTCCGCTTCCGCCACCAGGACAACGACGTCGTGCGCGCCGCGCGCCAGCAGGACTTCCTGCGCGCGGCCAAGGACCAGATCTCCACCAGCCGCCTGCTCGGCAACCTCGACGCGCTCGTCACGATCTTCGCCAAGAGCACCGAGGCGGACGCGAACCTCGCGTCGTCCTCGGGCATCCTGCGCCTGATCAAGCTCGCCGCCTTCTCGGCCGGCCACCCGGTCCGCCAGATCCAGTTCCCGGCGACCTTCGTGCAGAGCGCGCCCGCGCCCGCCGCCGGCCTGCAGGCCCAGGCGCCCGCTCCCGGGCTGGGGGACTACGTGACCGCCAGCCAGGAGTCGCTGGCGCAGATCGTCGACGAGTTCCTGCACGCCAAGGCCGAGACCGCGGCGCGCAAGCAGGGCTCGCGCTCGACGCGCAGGACCGCGCGCAGGACCACGTCGCGCCACCGGACCGTCACGCCCGGGGACTATGGCCTGGTCGACGCCCGGCGCACGGGGGAGGACCTGGTCGCGGGCACCGTCGCCTCCGGCCGGCTGCGCGACCTGCCGCTGTACTTCCCCACCTGGCTGACGGCGCAGGGCCGCTACCCGCAGAGCACCGCGACCGCGCGCATGCCCTACGTCTACACGCTGCGCGACCGGGCCGGGCACCCGCACGAGGCCTACCGGCTCGTCGTCCTGCAGAACCTCGACGAGGGCCAGTACTACGGGGTGCAGGGCACGACGTGGCGCACCCCGCCGATCCTCACCAAGGGCACCGACAAGGTCCGGATGGCCGGGCGCACGTACCGCGTGGCCTACGACGGCAGCCGGATCCGCACGGTCGCCTGGCGCACGCCGCGCGGCGTCTACTGGGTGGCCAACTCGCTGTCCGGCGCGCTGACCAACCGCCAGATGCTCGGGGTCGCGCGCTCCCTGAAGCGCTTCGGGGGCCGCTGATGGCGATCGGGGACGAGCGCCCGCCGCGGCTGGCCCTGGGGCTCTACAAGCGCATGTTCCTCGCGGCGGCCGTCATCGCGCTGGCCACGGCCGGGGCGGTGGCGACCGCCGCGCTGCTGCAGGTCAAGCAGGCGGCGAACATCTTCGACGAGTTCTCGGTGCCGATCGCCGGGATCAAGGCGCACGGCATCCTCGACGACGTCTCGGCGGGCGGCCCGCAGACGATCCTCGTCCTGGGCTCCGACCGGCGCTTCGTCGACATCAAGGCCAAGAACCCGGTCCGGTCGGACACGATCCTGCTGATCCGCCTCGACCCGTCGCGCGGGGCCACGGCGGTGCTGTCGATCCCGCGCGACCTGAAGGTCGAGATCCCCGGCCACGGGACGGACAAGATCAACGCGGCCTACGCCGACGGCGGCCCCGGGCTGGCCGTCCGGACGGTCCGCCAGCTCCTGGGCCTCCCGATCAACCACGTCGTCAACGTGAACTTCGGCGGCTTCCAGCGCGCGGTCAACCGCCTCGGGTGCGTCTACGCCGACATCGACCGCCACTACTTCAACGACAACCACCCGCCGGCCGGCGGTGGCGGGGACTACGCGGTGATCGACGTCCCCGCCGGCTACCAGAAGCTGTGCGGCTCCGACGCGCTGAACTACGTCCGCTACCGCCACTTCGACTCGGACCTCGTGCGCGCGGCGCGCCAGCAGGACTTCGTCCGCCAGGCCAAGGACCAGATCGGCGTCGGGCGCATCTTCTCCGACCGGACCGAGCTGCTGAAGATCTTCGCCCGCTACACGCAGACCGACATCCGCGGCGAGTCGGCGATCCTGCGGCTGCTCAAGCTCACCGTCGAGTCGGCGAAGAACCCGATCCAGGAGGTCCGCTTCCCCGCGCAGGAGGAGGGCGACTTCCTGACCGTCACCCCGGAGGGCCTGGCGCGGGTCAAGGACCTGTTCCTCAACGCGAAGGGCTCCAGCCGCCCGCGCTCGGGGGCCAAGAAGACGAAGGGCGACCGGCGCCTGGAGCGCAAGCAGTCGCGGCGGCGCGCCTCCGGCGTCCCCGCCGGGCTGTTCGCCGCCAAGACGGCCGGCGAGGACAACGCGATCCGCCTGGGGACGCATGTCACCTTCCCGGTCTACTACCCGCGCTATGCCGCGCTGGGGTCGCGCTACGAGGTCGCCGACCAGCGCGCGTACACGATCACCGACCGCGGCAGGCACCGTTACCAGGCCTACCGCATGGTCGTCAGCGCGCCCGGCGTCGGCCAGTACTACGGCGTGCAGGGCACGACCTGGAAGGCGCCGCCGATCCTCGACGACCCCTCCGAGCTGCGCCGCATGGGCGGCCGGACCTACCGGCTGTACTTCGACGGCACCCGGCTGCGGCTCGTGGCCTGGCAGACCGGCCGCGCCGTCTACTGGATCTCGAACACCCTGCTGCAGTCGCTGACCAACAAGCAGATGCTCGGCCTGGCCCAGTCGCTGACGCGGGTCGGGAGCTAGGCGGCGCGCGGTTCCCGGTACCCTGTCGCGCCCTATGAGCAGCCAACGCGAGCCGATCGGGGTCATCGGCACCGGATATGTCGGCCTGGTGACGGCGGCCGGCTTCGCCGAGCTGGGCAGCGACGTCCACTGCATCGACATCGACGCGGCCAAGGTCGCGCGCCTGCAGGCCGGCGAGATTCCCATCTACGAGCCCGGGCTGGCGGAGATGGTCGCCCGCAACCGCGAGCGCATGCACTTCTCGACGGACATCGCCGACGCGCTGGAGCACGCGCGCCTGCTGTTCGTCGCGGTGGGGACGCCCCCGACCTACTCGGGCGACGCGGACCTCAGCGCCGTGCACGCCGTCGTCGGCGCGATGCCGCCCTCCGACCGCCACGCCCTGGTCATGAAGTCCACGGTCCCGGTCGGGACGGGCCGCGCGATCAAGCGCGTCTTCGCCGAGCAGGGCAAGGAGGGCTTCCGCTACGTCTCCTGCCCCGAGTTCCTCAAGGAGGGCTCGGCGGTGGCGGACTTCCTGAACCCCGACCGCGTGGTCGTCGGCGACGACGGCGACTGGGCGGGCGACGCGGTGGTCGAGCTCTACGCGCCGCTGCGCGCGCCGCTGGTGCGCACCGACATCGCCTCGGCCGAGATGGTCAAGCTGGCCTCCAACGCCTTCCTGGCCACGAAGATCTCGTTCATCAACGAGATCGCCAACGTCTGCGAGGAGACCGGCGCCGACGTGGTCGAGGTCGCCCAGGGCATGGGCCTCGACGACCGCATCGGCCCGAAGTTCCTGCAGGCCGGGGTCGGCTTCGGCGGGTCGTGCTTCCCCAAGGACGTCAGCGCGCTCAAGCAGCTCGCCGGCAACTCGGGCTACCACTTCCAGCTCCTCAACGCGGTCATCGAGGTCAACGAGCTGCAGAAGCGCCGCGTCATGGGCAAGCTCGTCAAGCACCTCGGGACGCTCGTGGGCAAGGACATCGCCCTGCTCGGGCTGGCCTTCAAGCCGAACACCGACGACATGCGCGAGGCGACCTCGCTCGTGCTCAGCGCGCGCCTGCAGGCCGCCGGGGCGCGGGTCGCCGCCTTCGACCCGGTCGCGGAGGACGAGGCCCGCGAGCTGCTGCAGGGCGTGCGCTTCGCCTCCGGCGCCATGGACGCCATCAAGGGCGCCGATGCCGTCGTGCTCGTGACCGAGTGGCAGGAGTTCCGCGACCTCGACTGGGGCGAGGTGGCCGCCGCGATGGCGGGCAGCGTCGTGGTCGACGGCCGCAACGCGCTGGACCCCGCGGCCGTCCGCGCGGCCGGCCTGGCCTACGAGGGCGTGGGCCGCGGCGAGGGCCTGACGCGCATCGCCGCCGACGGCACCGACGCCGCCGGCGCGGCGCTCGGCCGGGGGTAGCGCGTGCAGGGCGTGATCCTCGTCGGCGGTGAGGGCACGCGCCTGCGACCGCTGACGTCGGGGACGCCGAAGCCGATCGTGACCTTCGTCGACCGGCCGTTCATGGGCTTCATGCTCCAGTGGCTGGCCCGTCACGACGTCACCGACGTGGTCATGTGCTGCGGCTTCCTGGCCACGAAGGTGCGCGAGGTCCTCGGGGACGGGTCGGGCTTCGGGGTCCGGCTGCGCTTCGTCGAGGAGCCCGAGCCGCGCGGGACGGCCGGCGCGCTGAAGTACGCCGAGGACCTGCTCGAGGACCGCTTCGTGATGCTCAACGGCGACGTCCTGACCGACGTCGACGTCGGCGCGCAGGTGCGCCAGCACGAGGCGACCGGCGCGGTGGGCACGCTCGGCCTGGTTCCCGTCGAGGACCCCTCGGCCTACGGGCTGGTCCTGCTCGACGAGGACAACGCGGTCACCGGCTTCCTCGAGAAGCCGGGCTCCGACCAGCTGCGCGACGTCGACCAGTACCTGATCTCGGCGGGGATCTACGTCCTCGAGCGCCGCGTGCTGGACCTGATCCCGCCCGGCCGCGCCGTCTCGATCGAGCGCGAGGTCTGGCCGCGCCTGGTCGGCGAGGGCCTCTACGGCCACCCGGCGCAGGACGCCTACTGGCTGGACATCGGCACCCCCGAGCGCTACCTGGACGGCACCCGCGACATCCTCGCCGGGCACGTCGAGACGGCGGTCTCCGAGCGCCTGGACGCCGAGCGCCAGGACCTGGCCGGCGACGTGGACCCCGGCGCGCGCGTGACCGGCCCGGTCATCGTCGAGGCCGGGGCGCGCGTGGCGGCCGGGGCCCGGGTCATCGGCCCGGCGGTCATCGGGGCGGGCTCGGAGCTCGCCCCGCAGGCGGTCGTCGAGAGCGCCGTCGTGCTGCACGGCTGCCGCATCGGGCCGGGCGCGCACGTCAGGCGTGCCATCCTGGCGGGAGGGGTGCAGATCGGCGCGAACACGATCGTGGAGGACGGCGTGGTGCTCGGCGAGGGCGTCGAGGTCGGCGCGGACTGCATCCTCTCCCACGGCATGAAGGTCTTCCCCCACACCACGCTCCCCGACGGGGCGATCCGCTTCTAGATCCACCACCGAGCGAGGCGAACATGGGCAGCCCCATCGAGATGACCCCGGTCCTGGACCGCCCAGCGCTGGCGCGCACGGACCCCACCGACCAGCTCACCGACGTGCTGGCGCTCCCCGAGCACCTGCGCGACGCCCTCTGGAAGGTGGAGTCCGCGGGGCTGCAGCCGGCCGACACCCCCGACGGCCTGATCGTCGCCGGGATGGGCCAGAGCGCGATGGGCGGCCTGCTGGCGCGCGCGGCGCTCGGCGACCACGCCTCGCGGCCGATCCTCAACGCCCGCGCCTACGGCCTGCCGCCATGGACGACCCCGACCACGACGGTGCTCTGCGCGTCCTACTCGGGGGACACCGAGGAGACGCTGGCCTGCTACGAGGCCGCGGGCGCGCTCGGGGCCCCGCGGGTCGTCGTGACGACGGGCGGGCGCCTGGCCGCCCAGGCCCGCGAGGAGGGCGTCCCGGTCATCCCGATCGCCGGCGGCCTGACGTCCTCGACGGCGATCGGCTACCTCGTCGTCGCCGCGCTCGAGGTCGCCGCGCAGTGCGGCGCCGGCCCGCGGCTGACCTCGGAGATCGACGTGGCCGCCGAGCACCTCGAGGAGCTCGTGGTGGCCTGGGGGCCCGAGGCGCCGGAGGACTCCGAGGCCAAGGCGCTCGCGCGGGCACTGCACGCCACGGTGCCGGTGATCGCGGGCGCCGGCCTGACGACGCCGCTGGCGCTGCGCTGGAAGGCCCAGCTCAACATGGTCGCCGGCGTCCCCGCCTTCGCGTCCGAGCTGCCGGAGCTCGACCACGCCGAGCTCGCGGGCTGGGCGGGGGCGGACTCGCTCGCGCGCTTCACGGCCGTCTTCCTCGACGACGCGGACACCCACCCGCGCGTCCAGGCGCGCATCGCGCTGACCCGCGAGATCGTCGACGCCCACGCCGCCGCCACGCAACGCGTGGCCACGCGCGGCCAGACGGCGGTGGAGCGCGTCCTGTCGCTCGTGCTGTTCGGCGACCTCGTCGCCCACTACCTCGCCGCGCTGCGCGGGCTCGACCCCGCGGCGCAGGGCCTCGTCGACCGCCTCAAGGCCGAGCTGGGCTCCTAGGAACCGGTTTCACCGAAGACGCGATCGTGAGGCGACCGCCTCGCGGCGACGGATCGCCACCCGATGAGCCCACCGATCCAACCAGGATCGAAGGGCTCATCGGTCGGCGCCCGTCATCCACGATCCGGCCCCCTCACGATGGCGTCTGATCGATGAAACCGGTTCCGGCCTCCCGGCGCGCGGCCGCCCGGCGGGCGGTCGCGCGGCCGGCCGCCGCCGCGATGCCGGGGGGCAGCCGGCCGTCGGTGGACAGCCACGAGCCGGCGAGGATCAGCAGCAGCCCGGCGATCGCGCCCACGCCCAGCGACTCGCCGAGCAGCGTCACCCCGAGCGCCACGGCGACCGTCGGGGCGATGTAGGTGATGACCGAGGCGCGCCCGGCCCCGACCTCCTGGATCAGCGTGGCGAAGAGCACGAAGGCCAGCGCCGAGCAGGCGACGCCGAGCACCGCGATCGAGGCGAGCACGCCCGCCGAGGGCAGCGCGTGCGGCGCGCCCGCCAGCGCGAGCGGCGCCAGCAGGACGGCGGCCACGGCCAGGGAGGCGGCGACCAGGCCGCGCGGGTCGACGTCGCCGAGGTGCGCGCGCAGGATCATCGGCCCGGCGGCGTAGCCCAGGACGGCCACCAGCACGCAGGCCGTGCCCAGCAGCTCGGAGGCGCTGCCGGCGACGTCGAGGCCGACCAGCGCCACCACGCCGGCCAGGCCGACGACGAGGCCGGCCAGCCGCGTGCCGTCGACCCGCTCGGACGGGTCGAAGCGCAGCGCGAGCAGCGCGATCGTCAGCGGCACGGCCGCGATCAGGATCGCGGCCAGCGAGGAGGACACGTGGCGCTCGCCGAAGGCGATGAGCGGGAACGGGACGACGATCTCGACGGCGGCGTAGGCGAGGATCGGGCGCCAGCGGCGGCGCAGGCCGCGCAGCGCGCCGCTGCGCACGGCCAGCGGCGCGAGCACGAGCGCCCCGAGGGCCACGCGCGACCAGGCCACGAAGCCCGGGTCCACCTCGTCGACCGCGAGCTTGATGAACAGGTAGGGGACGCCCCACAGGACCGACACGGCCGCGAAGCACATCCACGCGCGAGCGCTCATCCGCGGGATCCTGTCACCGCCAAACCTTGACACATCGATGCTAAGGTTGGCCCGTTCCCATGGACGGCCTGACCATCAACGAGGCGGCGGAGACGACGGGCTGGTCTCCGCGCATGCTGCGCTACATCGAGCGCTCGGGGCTCATCGAGCCGCGCCGCTCCCCCGCGGGCTACCGCCTGTACGGGGCCGGCGAGCTGCAGCGCCTGCGCACGCTGCGCGAGCTGCTCGCCGAGCACGACATGAGCCTCGGCGACGTGGGCTTCGCGCTGCGCCAGCAGCGCGAGCCGGCGCTGCAGCAGGCCGTCGAGGCGTGGTTGCAGACCACGCCGAGGCGTCCCGAGGACGTCCCGGCCGGCGACTGGCTGCGCTGGGAGCAGACCAAGCACGAGCGGCTGCTGGCCGCCATCACCTGAACCCTCGTCCGAAAGGCGCGATGACCGACACAGCCGTCCGCACGACCAGCGACTTCAAGGTCGCCGATCTCTCCCTCGCCGCCTACGGGCGCCAGGAGATCACCCTTGCCGAGCACGAGATGCCCGGCCTGATGTCCATCCGCCGGGAGTTCGCCGCCGCGCAGCCGCTCAAGGGCGCCCGCATCATCGGCTCGCTGCACATGACGATCCAGACCGCCGTCCTCATCGAGACGCTCACCGCGCTCGGCGCCGAAGTGCGCTGGTGCTCGTGCAACATCTTCTCCACCCAGGATCACGCCGCGGCGGCGGTCGCGGTCGGCCCCGACGGGACCCCCGAGGACCCCAAGGGCGTACCGGTCTTCGCGTGGAAGGGCGAGACCCTGGCCGAGTACTGGTGGTGCACCGA
>JAICJK010000243.1 GCA_025928415.1 Solirubrobacteraceae bacterium
CGCACGCGCGAGCTGGAGCCGGCCGGCCTGACGATCGGCGGCCTCGAGGTCTCGCTCGAGCGCTTCCAGGCCTGGCGGGGCGAGCTCTGCGCGGGCTTGTCCCGCGGCGTCGGCGAGCTGCTGGCGGCGGGCGGCACGCGGGTCGTGCACGGCGATGCGCGCTTCAACCGGCCCGACCGCGTCGTGGTGCGCACGCCCGAGGACCGCGTCGTGTTCCTGGAGTTCGAGCACGCGATCGTGGCGACCGGCTCGCGCCCGATCGAGCTGCCCGGGCTGCCGTTCGACGGGGAGCGCGTGCTGGACTCCACCGCGGCGCTGGCGCTCACGGCCGTGCCGGAGAGCGTCGCCGTCGTCGGCGCCGGCTACATCGGCCTCGAGCTCGGGACCGCGCTGGCCAAGCTCGGCGCGCGCGTGACCGTCGTCGAGGCCCTGGACGACGTCCTGCCGACGGTCGACGCTGCCCTGAGGGCGCCCGTCCTGCGCCGCCTGCGCGAGCTCGGCGTCGACGTGCGCCTGGGCAGCACCGCGGAGCGGCTCGACGGCGAGGCGCTGGTCGTCCGCGGCCCGGACGGCGAGGCGCGCGTGGCCGCCGAGCGCGTCGTCGTGGCCGTGGGCCGCGCGCCGAACACCGGCGAGCTGGGCCTCGCGGCGGCGGGCGTGCCGGTCGGCGCCGACGGGCTGATCGCGGTCGGGGAGGACATGCGGGCCACCGAGCGCATCGCGGCGATCGGCGACGTCGTCGCCGGCCCGGCCCTGGCCCACAAGGCGACGGCCGAGGCGGCGGTCGCGGCCGAGGCGCTCAGCGGGCGCCCGGCGGCCTTCGACGCCACCGCGATCCCGGTGGTCGTGTTCACCGACCCCGAGGTGGCCAGCGCCGGGCTCAGCGAGGCCGAGGCCAGGGCGGCGGGCATGGACGCGCGCGTCGCGACCTTCCCGCTGGCGGCGTCGGGCCGCGCCGCCACGCTCGGCGCGCGCGACGGCTTCACCCGCATCGTCGCCGACGCCGCCACCGACCGCATCGTCGGCGTGCACGTCGTCGGCCCGCACGCCAGCGAGCTCGCCGCCGCCGGCACGCTGGCCGTCGAGCTGATGGCCGCGCCCGGCGACCTGGCCGGCACGATCCATCCCCATCCCACGCTGAGCGAGGGCCTCCACGAGGCCGCGGAGCTCCTGCTCGGCCACCCCGTCCACGTCACCCGCTGACCGTCCCGGAGACGGCCGCCCACCCGCCCCGCCCGCCACGCCATCATCTGAGGCCACCATGACCCCGCCCTCCGCCACCCTCTCCGCCGTCGACCCCCGCACGGGCGCCACCCTCGCCGACTACGCCGAGACGCCCGTCGGGGACGTCGCCCGGCTCGTCGCCGCCGCCGTGGACGCCGCCGCCGACCCCGCGCTCGCCGATCCGGAGCTGCGCGTCGAGGCGCTGCGCGGGGCGGCCCGCGCGCTGCGCGAGGCCGGCGACGAGCTGCGCGCCACCTGCGAGGCCGAGAGCGGCCTGCCCGCAGGCCGCGTCGCCGGCGAGCTCGAGCGCACCTGCGTGCAGCTCGAGCTGTTCGCCGGCGTCGTCGCGGCCGGGGACCACCTCGAGGCGATCATCGACCCCGCCGATCCGGACGCCCGGCCCGTCCCGCGCCCCGACGTGCGGCGCATGCTGGTCCCGCTCGGCCCCGTGGTCGTGTTCGGCGCCAGCAACTTCCCGCTGGCCTTCGGCGTCGCCGGCGGCGACACCGCGTCCGCGCTGGCGGCCGGTTGCCCCGTCATCGCCAAGGGCCACCCGTCCCAGCCGGGGACCAACGAGATCGTCGCCGGCTGCCTCGCGCGCGCGGCGGAGCACGCGGGGCTGCCCGCCGGCGCGTTCGCCGCGGTCCAGGGGGCCGCGCAGGAGCTCGGCGAGGCGCTCGTGGACGCCGAGGGCGTCGCCGCGGTCGGCTTCACGGGCTCCACGCGCGCCGGGCGCGCGCTGTTCGACCGCGCCGCCCGCCGCCCCGTCCCGATCCCGGTGCACGCGGAGATGGGCAGCGTCAACCCCGCCGTCCTCACCCGGGCGGCGCTGGCCCGCCGGGCCGACGCGATCCGCGAGGGCCTGCTGACCGCGGTCACCTTCGCCTCGGGCCAGCTGTGCACGAAGCCCGGCGTCGTGTTCGTCCCCGACGGGCCCGAGGGCGACGCCTTCGCGTGGGCCGCGGTCACCGCGCTCGCCGATGCCGAGCCCGCGGTCATGCTCAACGAGCGCCTGCACCACGGCTTCGCCGCGAGCATCGAGCAGCTCCGCGGCCGCCCCGGCGTGTCGCTGCTGACCGAGGGCGCGGGGCCGGGGGACGCCGGCTTCAGCCACACGCCGGCGGTGCTCACGGTCGCCGCGGGCGACCTCGCCGCCCGCCCCGACGTGCGCGAGGAGTGCTTCGGTCCCGCCGTGCTGCTCGCCCGCTACGCCGACGACCGCGAGCTCCTGGCGGCTCTGGCCTCGTTCGAGGGCCAGCTCTCCGCGTCGGTGTTCGCCGAGTCGCCCGCCGACGACGCGCTGGTCGACGAGCTGAGCGCCGTCCTCACCGCCCGCGTGGGCCGGCTGGTCTTCGACGCCTACCCGACCGGCGTGGCGGTGACGTGGGCCATGCAGCACGGCGGCCCGTACCCGGCCACGACGGCGGCGGGCCACACCTCCGTGGGCCTCACGGCGACGCGGCGCTTCATGCGCCCGGTGTGCTGGCAGGACGCGCCCCAGCACGTGCTCCCGCCGCCGCTGCGCGACGAGAACCCGACGGGGATCTGGCGCCGCGTCGACGGCACGCCGAGCCAGGCGCCGCTCGGGGGCTGAGCGGACCGCTCAGGCCGAGGGCAGCGTCGCCGGCTCGCCCACCGCGTCGTCCGGGTCGTCGCCGGCGGCGTGCGCCTGCGCGTCGAGCAGGCCCTCGTACCACGCCTGGTGCTCGCGGCTGACGCGCCCGGCGAGCTCGACGTCCCCGGCGGCGATCGCGTCGAAGATCGGCTGGTGGGCCGCGGCGACGGTCGCGAGGTCGAGCGACAGCGTGACCATCGTGAGCTCGGTGTGGTCGCGGATGCTCAGGCTGTCCCAGACGTTGGCGAGCAGCTGGTTGCCGCTGGCCTCGATGATGATGCGATGGAAGCGCTCGTTGTGCTCGACGACGCCCTTGACGTCGCCGCGGGCGGCCGCCTCCGCCATGGCGTCGAGCGCGGCCTGCAGCTCGGTGGTGTCCTTGCTGAGCTCGGGGGTCGCCATCCGCGTCGCGAAGTCCTCCAGCGCGGCGCGCAGCTCGTAGAGCTCGAGCATCCCGCGCTGCCACGGGTCGCGGACGTAGGTCCCGCGGTGCGGCTCGCTGCGGACGAAGCCCAGCATCTCCAGCTCGCGCAGCGCCTCTCGCACCGGACCCTGGCTGGTCCCATACTCATTGGCGATGCGCATCTCCACCAGGCGGTCGCCCGCGCTGTACTCGCCGGCCAGGATCGAGCGGACGATCCCGTCCCGCACATCGTGCCGAAGTGCGCGACGCGTCGGTCTCATGCCGGAAACGGTACCGGCCCGCGAAGTCCGGCCGTTCCGGGCCTCGCCCGCGTCGTCATTGCCCCTGCTTGACACCCCGTCCTCCCGCTCCTAGATTCGCTCGATAATCGATCCTGAAAACCGGCAAAGCGTAGACCGCCCATGAGACCTGCACAAGCCAGCGCCGCGACGATCCTCGACTGGCTGCGGGAGGGCCGTCGGGTGGCCGCGGGCCTGCTCGTCGCGATCGACGGCTCCGCGCCGCTGGACGTCGGCGCCAGCATGTACGTGGACGAGGCCGGGACGATCGAGGGCAGCGTCACCGGCGGCTGCGTCGAGAGCGCGGTCGCCCAGGAGGCGATGGGCATGCTCGCGGGCGGCGGCGAGCCGCGGCTGGTGACCTACGGGATCTCCGACGACCTCGCCGGCACGGTCGGGCTCATGTGCGGCGGGACCGTCCACATCTTCATCCACGAGCTCACGCCGGCGACCAACGACGCGACGGTGCGCGGGCTGGAGGCCTTCGTCGCCGGCCGGCCGAGCGCCGTGGCCACGCTGCTCGACGGCCCGCACGCGGGCGGCCGGATGTACGTGGACGCGGCGTCGCGCACCGGGAGCCTCGGCGGGCCAGAGCTGCTCGACGTCAACGTCGAGCGCGAGGCCCGCGGCCTGGTGGCCCACGGGCGCCCGGCCGTGCGCCACTTCGGCCCGGACGGGACGACGCTCGGGACCGGCCTGCGGGTCCACGTCACCGCCCACGCCGACGCGCCGCGGATGCTCATCTTCGGGGCGATCGACTTCTCGGCCGCGCTGGCGACCATCGCGACCGGGATGGGCTACCGGGTCACGATCGCCGACCCGCGCCGCGCGTTCCTGGCCTCCGCGCGCTTCTCGGCCTCCGCGGACACGATCGCGGCGTGGCCCGACGAGGTCATCGAGCAGATCGCGCCCGGCCCGCGCGACGCCGTGCTCGTCTTCACCCACGACGCCAAGCTGGACGTGCCCGCGCTGATCGCGGCCTTCGGCACCGCCGCCGGCTACATCGGCGCGCTCGGCAGCCGCAAGACGACCGACGACCGCGAGGAGCGGCTGCGCGAGGCCGGGGCCACGGACGCCGACCTCGACCGGCTGTTCGCTCCCGCGGGCCTGGACATCGGCGCGGCGACCGTGGAGGAGACGGCGATCGCCGTCCTCGGCGAGATCACCGCCCACCGCGCCGGGCGCAC
>JAICJK010000520.1 GCA_025928415.1 Solirubrobacteraceae bacterium
CCGCGCTACCCCGCCGCCGCGTCGGCCGGCGTCAGCGCCGCGAAGGCGTCCAGGGCGGCCGGGTCGGCCAGCGCGTCGCGGGCCGCCGCGCGCTCGGGCGGGACGCCCATCAGGATCCGCTTGACCGGCACCTCGAGCACCTTGCCGCTGAGCGTCCGCGGGACGGCGCCGACCCGCCGCACCTCGCTGGGCACGTGGCGCGGCGAGCAGTCCTCGCGCACGCGCCGCGCGATCCGCGCGATCAGGTCGTCGTCCAGCTCGGCGCCCTCGCGCAGGACGACGAACAGCGGCATCCAGCTCTCCTGGCCCGGCCGCGGGACGTCGACCACCAGCGCGTCGACGACCTCGTCGAGCGCGAGCACCGCGCGGTAGATCTCGCTCGTGCCCATGCGGATCCCGCCGCGGTTGATCGTCGAGTCGCTGCGGCCGGAGATGATCGCGGTCCCGCGGTCGGTGATCTCGATCCAGTCCCCGTGGCGCCACACGCCCGGGTACACGTCGAAGTAGCTCTCGCGGTAGCGCTCGCCGTCCCGGTCGCCCCAGAAGCCGACGGGCATCGACGGCATCGGCTCGGTGAGCACCAGCTCGCCGACCTGGCCGACGTGCGGGTGGCCCTCGGCGTCCCACGACTCGATCGCCGCCCCCAGCGCGCGCCCCTGCAGCTCGCCCTGGTAGACCGGCAGGACCGGCACGCCCCCCACGAAGGCGGTGCACACGTCGGTACCGCCGCTGGTCGAGAACAGCCACGTGTCGGCCCCGAGCTGCGCGTAGACCCACGCGAAGCCCTCGGGCGACAGCGGCGAGCCCGTCGACCCGACCGCCCGCAGCGCCGACAGGTCGCGGCCCTCGGCGGGGACCAGGCCCGCCTTCTCGCACGACGCGAGGTAGCTCGCGCTGGTCCCGAAGCAGGTGACGCCGGCGGCCTCCGCGAGGTCCCACAGCACGCCGAGGTCCGGGTGGCCCGGGTTGCCGTCGTAGAGGACGATCGAGGCGTCGGTGAGCAGCACGCCGACCAGGAAGTTCCACATCATCCAGCCGGTCGTCGTGAACCAGAGGACGCGGTCGCCGTCCTGGGCGTCGACGTGCAGGTGCTGGTGCTTGAGCTGCTCGAGCAGGATGCCGCCGTGGCCGTGGACGATCGGCTTGGGCAGCCCGGTGGTCCCCGAGGAGTACAGGACCCAGAGCGGGTGCTCGAAGGCCACCGCGACGGGCTCCGGCGCCGGCTCCCCGGCGGCGGGGGAGAGGTCCTCCCAGCGCACGGCCCCGGGGATCGGGCCCGCGCCGAGGTGCTCGATGAGCACCGTCGCCGTGAGCGTCGGGAGCTCGTCCTGCAGCGTGGCGACCACCTCGCGGCGGTCGAAGTCCCTGCCGCCGTAGCGGTAGCCGTCCACGCACAGCAGGACCTTCGGCTCGATCTGCGCGAAGCGGTCGACGACCGCGCGCGCCCCGAAGTCCGGCGAGCACGAGGACCAGATGGCGCCGAGGCTCGCGGTGGCCAGGAAGCCCACGATCGCCGCCGGGACGTTCGGCACGTAGGCGACGACGCGATCGCCCTCGCCCACGCCGAGCGCGCGCAGGCCGCCGGCCACCCGCGCGACCTCGGCGCGCAGCTCGCCCCAGGTGATCTCCGCGAGCTCCGACAGCTCCCCGGCGTGGCGGATCGCGACGCGGCCGGGATCGTGCTCGCGCAGGACGTGGGCGGCGTAGTTGAGCCGCGCGCCCGTGAACCACTGCGCCCCCGGCATCGCGCGCGAGCCGAGCACGCGCTCGTAGGGCGTCTGCGCCTGCACGTCGTAGTACTCCCAGATCGCCGCCCAGAACCCCTCGAGGTCCTCGACCGACCACTGCCACAGCGCCGCGTAGTCGGGCAGCTCGACGCCGCGGGTGCGCTCCACCCAGCGCGCGAACGCGGTGACCGCCGCGCGCTCGACGCGCTCCGGGGACGGCTGCCAGAGGACGGGCGGGACGGCGGACGGGGACATGCCGCCATCTTCGCGCACCGGAGGCGGGCGGGACGGTGGCGGGCGCGCCCCGCGTAGGATCGACGCCGTGCCCGACGTGCGCCGCGCGACCCCGGACGACCTGCCGGCCGCCGCCGAGACGCTCGCCGCCGCGTTCGCCGGCGACGCGTGGGCGGGCTGGGTCGTGGACCCGGACGATCGCGGCGCGCGGCTGCGGGCGCTCTACGGGCTGCTGCTGGCCGAGCTCGCGCTGCCCTACGGCGAGGTGTGGGTCACCCCGGACGGCGAGGCCGCGGCGTCGTGGACGGACTCCACGCGCGCGCCCGACCCGGACGCGCTCGCGGCCGTCGCCGCGCGCGCGGGCGCGGTGGCCG
>JAICJK010000251.1 GCA_025928415.1 Solirubrobacteraceae bacterium
GAGCTTGGCCTGGGCGGCCTTGACGCCGGCCGCCGCGACCGTGGAGGCGGGTGCGGCCGCCGGCTTGGAGGCCGGGGCGGCCAGCGCACCCGTCGCGGCGACGGACAGGCCGAGCAGCGCGGCGGTCAGCGCCGCGCGGGAGCGGGTGCTCCTGCGGCGGCGTGCTGCGGCGGCGGTGCGCCGCGCCTGCGACGCGCGCAGCGAGCGCCGCCAGGGCGTGGGATCGGACAGGTCGTGGCGTTCGCGCACGGGACTCCTTCTCGCGTCTCGTCGCCTACGGGGTTAGCTGCCGGGCTCGCGCTGGACGTGCGCTACGCCGGCCTTGAGCCGGCGATTCGCCCCGGGAGGCCACCGCGGTGGCACTCCAGTGGGTCCCCCGTTCCCCGCCGCCTGGTGCGGCCGGGACTCGGCGTGGGTGTACGTGCAGCGGTGGAGGCTACGCGCCCGGCGGACGGAACGTCGCGCGGGCGGCGCGGGCGCGGCGCGTCAACCGCGTCGCAGCAGCCGCGCGGCCGCGGCGCGCAGCACGCGCAGGGCGCGGGAGACGGGGTCGCGGCGCCAGGCGGGCAGCGCCCAGACCTTCCTGACCGTCTCGTGGACCTCCCAGACGGCCCAGGTCCCGCGCGCGAAGTGCACCACGTCGCCGGGGCCGACGGCGAAGACGGTTCCGTCCTGGTCGGTGATGACGGCCGACCCCTCGACGATGTGGGCGACCTCGTCGGACGCGTAGTCCCAGCGGAAGCGCCCGGGTGTGCACGTCCACAGGCCGGCGGCGAGGCCGCCGGGCCGCTCGGCGAGCAGCACCGCCGTCGCCTCGGGCTGCCCGTCGATCACGTTGCAGGCCGGGATCGGCGCCGGGGGCAGGTCCCGGCGGCGGTCGGTGGCGTGGCTCAGCGGGAGGACGGCGGCCGGCGTGCCCATGCCACGGTGATCGGCACGGCGGCCAGAATTTGAATGCTCTTATCCCGGCTCGGCTATCTTCGTCGAGCGGACTGAGATCTCCTGCTATCGTTGCGCCCTCAACCATTGAGGTCGACAAAGGTCTGGTCTTCGTGTCCGCCCAGCTGCTCCTGATCCCCCTCGACGACACCGTCGTCTTCCCGACGATGGACGTCACGCTTCCGGTCGACGTCGGCGACGCCGAGCGCGTCGTGCTCGTCCCCCGCCACGACGGCGAGTACGCCGCCGTCGGCACCATCGCCACCGTCACCGACCGCGTGCGCCTGCCCGGCGGGGCGCGCGGCGCCGCCCTCTCCGGCATCGCCCGCGGCGTCATCGGCGCCGCCCAGGCCGATCCCGCCCACCCCGGCCGGCTGCTCGTCGAGGTCGCCGAGCACCCCGACGACGAGCCCGTCGACGGGCGCACGCGCGACCTGACGCGCGAGTACCGCGCCGTGGTCGAGGAGCTGCTCGAGCTGCGCGGCGACGACGGGCGCATCGCCGCCTGGGTGCGCGCGATCACCGAGCCCGGCGCCCTGGCCGACACCACCGGCTACGCGCCCGACCTGTCCTTCGAGCAGAAGGTCCGCGTCCTCGAGGCGCTCGACGTGACCGAGCGCCTGGCGCTGGCCGTCGAGCTGCAGCGCGAGCGGCTCACCGAGCTGCAGCTGCGCCGCAAGATCCGCGACGACGTCGAGTCCGGCGCCGCCAAGCAGCAGCGCGAGTACCTCCTGCGCAAGCAGATGGACTCGATCCGCAAGGAGCTCGGCGAGGACGACGGCACCGCGTCGGACGACTACCGCCGCAAGATCGCCGAGTCCGGGATGCCGGACGCCGTCCGCGAGCAGGCCGAGCGCGAGCTCGGCCGGCTGGAGCGCGCCGGCGACGGCGGCGAGGGCCAGATGATCCGCACCTACCTGGACTGGCTGGTCTCCGTGCCGTGGAGCGAGCGCTCCGAGGAGAAGCTCGACCCCGCGCACACCCGCGAGGTGCTGGACGGCGACCACGCCGGCCTGGAGGACGTCAAGGACCGCATCGTCGAGTACGTCGCCGTGCGCAAGCTGCGCGAGGAGCGCGGCATCGCCGCCGACAAGCGCGCCGGCGCGATCCTGACGCTGATCGGCCCGCCCGGCACCGGCAAGACGTCGATCGGCGAGTCGATCGCCCGCGCGATGGGGCGCGAGTTCGTGCGCATGTCGCTGGGCGGCGTGCGCGACGAGGCCGAGATCCGCGGCCACCGCCGGACGTACATCGGCGCGCTGCCCGGCCGGCTGGTCCGCGCGCTGCGCGACGCGGGCACGATGAACCCGGTGATCCTGCTCGACGAGGTCGACAAGGTCGGCGCCGACTGGCGCGGCGACCCGAGCTCGGCGCTGCTCGAGGTGCTCGACCCGGCGCAGAACTCGACCTTCCGCGACCACTACCTCGACGTGGAGCTCGACCTCTCCGAGGTCATCTTCATCGCGACCGCCAACCAGGCCGAGACGATCCCCGGCCCGCTGCTCGACCGGATGGAGGTGATCCGCTTCGACGGCTACACGACCGCCGAGAAGGTCGCCATCGCCCGCGACTACCTGTGGCCGCGCCAGCGCGAGCGCAACGGGCTGCGGGAGGACGAGGTGCGGGTGAGCGACGAGCTGCTCGGGACCCTCGTGGGCGAGTACACCCGCGAGGCCGGCGTCCGCAACCTCGAGCGCGAGCTCGGGACGCTGCTGCGCAAGACCGCGACGCGGATCGCCTCGGGCACCGCGACGGCGCCGGTGACGGTCGACCTCGAGCTCGTGCGCGACGCGCTCGGGCGCCAGAAGGTCTTCCAGGAGGCCGCCGCGCGCACCGCGGTGCCGGGCGTGGCCACGGGCCTCGCGGTGACCGGCACGGGCGGGGACGTCCTGTTCGTGGAGGCCAACGCGATGCCGGGCAGCACGGCCGCGCTGACGCTGACCGGCCAGCTCGGCGACGTCATGAAGGAGTCCGCGCGGATCGCGCTGACCTACGTCCGCGCCCACGCGGCCGAGCTCGGCATCCCGCAGGACGCCTTCACCGACCGCGAGTTCCACGTCCACGTCCCCGCGGGCGCGATCCCCAAGGACGGGCCGAGCGCGGGCGTCACGATGACCACGGCGCTGGCCTCGCTGCTCACCGGCCGCGCGGTGCGCCACACGGTCGGGATGACCGGCGAGGTCACCCTGCAGGGCCGCGTCCTGCCGATCGGCGGCCTCAAGCAGAAGGTGCTCGCGGCACACGCCGCGGGCCTGACCGACGTCGTCCTGCCCGAGCGCAACCGCGGCGACCTGGACGACGTCCCCCAGGACGTCCGCGAGCAGATGACCTTCCACCCGGTCATGACGATCGGCGAGGTCCTCGACGCCGCGCTCGAGCCGGCGCGGGCGCCCGCCGTCGCGGCGGAGGCCGGCTACGGGATCCCGGCGGCCTGGCGGTGCGGCGCACCGTCGGGCCGCGCGGGCGCCCCGGCCGCCCGGGCGGGCAGCGGCCCCGCCTCGACCCACGCGCGCACGAGGCCGACCCAGGCCAGCGTCGCCAGGACGACGTGGACCCAGACGAGCTCGGACGGGAGCTGGAGCTGGTACTGCGTGATGCCCACCGCGCCCTGCAGGGCGAGCAGCAGCGCGAGGCGCATGAGCGTCCGCTGGAGGTCCGGGATCGCGTCGCGCCGCCGGGCCAGCCACCACGTCCCGACCGTCGCCAGGCCCCACGCCGTGACGATGTAGGAGTGGGCGTGGACGGTCCACGACAGCGTGTCGACGCCCTTGAAGGTCAGGCGGTTGATCACGTCGTGGGTGCCCGCGCCGCCCGCGTGCGGGCCGGCCGCCGTCGCCGCCGTGCCCGCGAGCACCGCCAGGCCGCCGAGCACGAGCAGGCCGCGAACCGCGAGGACCGTCGCGCGGTCGCCGCCCGGGACGTCCACGAACGGCTCCTCGCGCACCCGCCACCAGAGGCTGATGCAGGCCACGAGGATCAGCATCGACAGGGCGTAGTGGCCCATCACGAAGCCGGGCTTGAGGTGGTAGCGCACCGACAGGCCGCCGAGGACGGCCTGGGCGACGACCCCGACCGGCAGCAGCACGCCGATCACCGCGAGATCGCGCCGGAACGGCCGCCGGAAGAACGCGAGGATCCCGGCGGCGACCGCGGCCAGCCCGACGAAGCCCGACACCACGCGGTTGCCGAACTCGATCAGGCTGTGCAGGCCCAGGCTGGGGTGCAGGCTGCTCGACGTGCACTTGGGCCAGGTCGGGCAGCCGAGCCCGGAGCCGGTCAGCCGCACCGCCGCCCCCGTGAAGACGATCACGGCGAGCGCGCCGACCGCGACGTTGACGATCAGGCGATAGCGCTCGGGGGAGATCTCCAGCCGCCGGCGCATCGCCTCAGGCGCCCGCCGTGGCCACGACGGTGTAGGCGCTGGCCTGGAAGCGGTCGTGCTCGGCGTCGCCCGTGGCGTTCGGGAAGAAGAAGTAGCCCTCGGCGAAGCCCTCGACCCGGCACAGCTCGAGGACGACCTCGGGGAACAGCGGGTGCTGGTGGGTCGGATCGACCCAGAAGGCCTTCAGCGCGTGGGCGGCGTGCGGGTTGACCGTCTCGACCACCAGGCGTCCCCCGGCGCGCAGCTTGGCCCGGGCGAGCGCCAGGACCTCCATGAGCTCGCCGTAGGGGATGTGCTCGATGACCTGCATCGCGATGACGACCCCGAGGCTACCGTCCGGCTCGCC
>JAICJK010000018.1 GCA_025928415.1 Solirubrobacteraceae bacterium
CGGGCGGTGCACGTGCCGCGCGCCCGCTTCGCCCCGGTCAAGACGACCGACGACCTGCTCGTCGTGCGCTCGGACGCCTACGCCCTGCGCGACGACGGCGCGATGGCGCCGGGGTTCGAGGGCCCGGGGCCGCTGGTCGCGCTCGACCCCGCGCACTTCAAGCTGCTGGCGGGCTTCGAGCGCCGCTTCGCGCACGGCCCGCCGTCGCTGGTGCGCTGCGCGCGGCTGGTCGTCGAGGGCGACGTGCGCTTCGGCGCCGGCGTGGCCGTCGAGGGGGACGTGACCGTGCGCGGGCCGGCGCACGTGCCCGACGGCGCGGAGCTGCGCGGATGAGCGCGCCGGTGACCGCCTTCGGGCCCGGCCGGGTGAACCTGATCGGCGAGCACACCGACTACAACGGCGGGCTCGCGCTGCCCTTCGCGATCCGCGAGGGCGTGACGGTGACGGCGGCGCCGCTCGACGGCGACGAGGTGGTCGCCGTCGCGGCGGACCTCGGCGAGGAGGACCGCTTCGACGCCGGCGACCCGAGCCGTGCCGGCGGCTGGCGCGCCTTCGTCCGCGGGGTGGTCGCCGAGCTGCGCGCCGAGGGCCTGCCCGCCGCCCCGGCGCGCCTGGAGATCTCCGGCACGGTCCCGCGGGGCTCGGGGCTGTCGTCCTCCGCCGCGCTGGAGGTCGCGCTGTGCCTGGCGCTGCTCGGGCCCGCCGGCGACGGGGTCGATCGGGTGCGCCTGGCGCGGCTGTGCTCGCGGGTCGAGAACGAGTGGGTCGGCGCGCAGACCGGGCTGCTGGACCAGCTCGCGGCGCTGCTGGGCCGCGAGGAGCACGCGCTGCTGATCGACTTCGCCACCGTCGAGGTGACGCCGGTGCCGCTGCGGCTGGGCGGCTGGACGCTCGTGACCGTCGACTCGGGCGAGGCCCATGCCAACGCGAGCGGCGGCTACAACGAGCGGCGCGCGGAATGCGATCAGGCCTGCGCGCGGCTCGGGATCGCGCTGCTCGCGACCGCCGACCCCGCCGCCGCCGCCGCCCTGCCCGATCCCCTGGACCGGCGCGCCCGCCACGTGCTGGAGGAGGACGCGCGCGTGCGCGGGGCGCTCGAGGCCCTGCACGCCGGCGACCTCGCGCGCCTGGCGGAGCTGCTCGACGCCTCCCACGCGAGCCTGCGCGACCTCTACGACGCGTCCACCCCGGCGGTCGAGCGCGCGGTGGCGGGCCTGCGCGAGGCGGGCGCCGCCGGGGCGCGGATGATGGGCGGCGGCTTCGGCGGCCACGTCCTCGGCCTCCTGCCGCCGGGCCTCGCGCCGCCGGACGGGGCGACCGTCGTGGAGCCGGGCGGCGGCGGCCGGCTGGTGGGCGAACCGTGACGCTCGGTGCAGGCCAAGCTGCCCTGCAGACCGGTCAGGCGATCACCAGCAGGCGGGTCGAGACCCTCACCTTGCCGTGGTAACCCCGTCCCATCGCCTTGACCATCAGCTGGTGACTGCCGCGCTTGAGACGGACCCGCTCGATGAGAGCACCGGTGGACGACGAGCCCTCTTCGACCGCGACATTGCGGGCGTGGTGAAGGCGGTGGTGGTCGACGAACGCCGTCAGATGCACCGCACCGCGATCATCCGCGGGTCCTCGATCGCGCAGGGTCACGATTGCGATGACCGTGCGCAGCCGGGTTGTGCCCGTCTTCACGTGAAGCACAGCGACGACCGAGGGCTGCTGAGGAACGCATGGGGGCGCGGGGCCGCCAGGCGGTACGTAGCAGGAGTCGCTTGCCGGCAGATCGTGGACCACAGGGGGTCTCGCGCTGCGGTTCACGATGCCCGACGCCGAGTTGGCGGTGCCCGTCAGGCCCGGCGCCATGACCACGACGAGGAACACCCCCGAACATCGCCACGCCGTATGCGTCGCCCGGTATGTCATGTGGACACCATGCCAGTACCGAGCGGAGCGTCCAAGGTCGCGCGGGGGCAATGCTCGGCGTAGCCGACGCGTGACAAGCCCATGCTCGGCCATCCAGGGATCACCGTCCGCGCGCGGGTCATTGCCCGGGGGCCGCGCCCGACGGCACGCGATCAGGCGAACGGCTTCTGCCGGGCCGCCCACCAGGAGACGAAGCCCGAGGCCAGCAGCGCGATCCCGATCGTCGCCGGCGGCACGGCGAGCGCGGCCAGGGCGAAGCCCACGCCCCGCACCCAGTGGTCGCCGAGCACGATCATCAGGATGCCCGCGGCGCCGAGCAGCACCCCGACGAGGAGGAACGGCCGGCCCGAGCCGCGCAGGCGCCGCCCGGTGCGGTCGAGGTCGCGGTCGGTCGGGGTGTGGTGCGCGCTCATGTCGCCTCCGCGTCGCCGGGTTGGCGGGTCGCACGGGGCTCTACCCGGGGCCCTCCGGCTCCTCCCGCGCCCCGGTCGCGCCGGAGACCTGCGCCTGCCGGCGCTCGGCCTCGGCGAGCTGGCGCCCCAACGGCCGCCACAGGCCCCAGGCGACGAACAGGGCGCCGAGCACGAGCATGCCCAGGCCGGCCCACAGGTTGATGCGCACGCCCGCCGCCTTGCTGACCTCGGCGCTGCCGTCGGTGGCTCCCACGATCGTGAGCACGACGCCGTAGAGCAGGAACAGCCCGCCGATGATGCGCCGCAGGTCGAACGCGTTGGCGGCCTGCAGCTCGCGGCCGCCCTCCGAGCTGTCGGGGCGGTCGACGGGAGGCTGGGCGGGGTCGTCGTCGGTCACTGGGCCTCCCGGTTCGCGCGCTAGAAGAAGACGACGGTCAGGCCGAGGCCGATCGCGACGGCGGTGCCGCCGAGCAGCGCCGGCGACTCCCACCAGCTCCGGACGACCTTGGCGGCGTCGGGGTCCTTGATGGCCATCCCCCACACCAGGCCGCGCAGCTCGGAGACCGGCTTGGGCGTGGTGAACGCCGTCACCGCGACGGTGACGATCGCGTCGACGACGAACGCCGCCCCCGCCCCCCAGAACGACTCGTCGAGGTCCGAGCCGAAGCTGAACACGGAGGCGAACTTGTAGCCCACGTAGGTCACCAGCGCAGCCACCGTCCCGGCCACCAGGCCCCACAGGCCGGCCGCCGGCGTCATCCGCTTCCAGAACATGCCGATGATGAACGTGGCGAACAGCGGCGCGTTGAAGATCGAGAACAGCGCCTGCAGGTAGTTCATGAGGTTCGAGTACGTCGAGGCGATCAGCGCGGTGAAGATGGCCACGAGCACGCCGCCGACCGTGACGAAGCGCCCGGCGGTCACGTAGTAGCCGTCCGGCCGCTCCGGCTGCAGGTAGGGCTCGATGATGTCCGTGGTGACCACGGTGTTGAACGCCGACACGTTCGCGGCCACCCCCGCCATGAACGACGCCATCAGCCCGGTCAGCGCGATCCCGAGCATGCCGTTGGGCAGGTATTGGTTCATCAGCAGCGGGATCGCGTTGTTGTAGGCCAGGTCCGCGTCGCTGCCGCCCAGCCCTTTGATCTTCCACAGCGCGATCATGCCCGGGACCACCACGACGAACGGGATCACCAGCTTGGGGAACGCCCCGATCAGCGGCGTACGCTGCCCGGCGGACAGGTCCTTGGCCGACAGCGCGCGCTGCACCTCGGCGAAGTTCGTCGTCCAGTAGCCGAACGACAGCACGAAGCCGAGGCCGAAGACGAGGCCGATCCACGTCGAGCCGATCGGGTTGACCACGTTGCCGACGCCCGTGCCCTGCAGCACGTGCAGCCCGGCCTCGCCGAGCTTGGTGTCCTTGACCTTGTCGGTCAGGCCGTTGATGCCGCCCGCGTCGTGCAGCCCGACGATCGTCAGCGGGATGAGCGCCGCGATGATCACGAAGAACTGCAGGACCTCGTTGTAGATCGCCGAGGACAGGCCGCCGAGCGTGATGTAGGCGAGGACGATGCCCGCCGCGATCACGATGCCGAGCAGGATCGGCCAGCCCAGCAGGAGCTTCAGCACCAGCGCCAGCGCGTAGAGGTTCACCCCCGCGATGAGCACCGTCGCCAGCGCGAAGGTGAGGGAGTTGAAGACGTGCGAGGAGGTGTTGAAGCGCAGCTTCAGGTACTCGGGGACCGAGCGCACGCGCGAGCCGTAGTAGAACGGCATCATCACCAGGCCGAGGAACACCATCGCCGGGACGGCGCCGATCCAGTAGTAGTTGAACGTCGCCACGCCGTACTGCGCGCCGTTGGCGCCCTGCCCGAGGATCTCCGTCGCGCCCAGGTTGGCCGAGACGAAGGCCAGGCCGGTGATCCACGCGGGCAGCGCGCGGCCGGACAGGAAGTAGTCGAGGCTCGTCTTGACGTAGCGCTTGGCCACCCAGCCGATGCCGAGGACGACCACGAAGTACACGCCCAGGATCGAGTAGTCGAGCGCGTTGACGTCGAGGCGGACGTTCGCCGCGGCGAGCGTCAGCACGGATCCTCCACGTGACCCTCCGGCGTCGACGCGCTGGACACCAACGCCTTCTCCCCCGGATCGGCGCGCGCGAACCTCGGTCGCCGCGCCCCGCGGCTCCGCGCGCGGCCGGCGCCTGAGGGCGGCCGCCCCGGGTAGCCTCGAGCCCATGCTCCGGGCGCTGTCGAGCGAGCTCGCGCTGGGCGGCGTCGGCTGGTGGTCGCTGGACCCGGGCCCGCTGATCCCCGTGATCGCCGGGGCCGTGGGCTACGCGCTGCGCGCCCGCACGCTGGCGCGGCGCGGGCGCCCGGTCCCGCCCGCCCGCGTCGCGTGGTTCGCGACCGGGATCGTCCTGCTGCTGGTCGCGCTGGTGTCCCCGCTGGACCGCCTCGGCGAGGAGCGCGTCTTCTACCTGCACATGGCCCAGCACCTGCTGCTGGCCGACCTCGCCCCGCTGGCGATCGTGCTCGGCCTCGACGGGCCCCTGCTGCGGCCGCTGCTCGCGCTGTCGCCGATCCGCCGCCTGCGCGTGCTCGGCCACCCGCTGATCGCCCTGCCCGTGTGGGCGGTGGACCTCTGGGCCTGGCACACGCCGCCGCTCTACCAGGCGACGCTGGCCCACGCCGGCGTCCACGCGCTCGAGCACTCGCTGTTCTTCCTCACCGGCGCGCTGGCCTGGGCGGCCGTCGTCGAGCCGCTGCCCGGCCCCGCGTGGCTCGGCGCCGCGTGGAAGGCGGCGTACGTGCTGGTGATGCGCGTGGTGAGCGGGACGCTGGCCACCGTGCTGATCTTCTCCGGCCAGGCCTTCTACCCCGACTACGCCACCGGCGAGCGCCTGTGGGGCATCAGCCCGCTGACCGACCAGCGGATCGGCGGCGGCCTCATGCTCGTCGAGGGCGCCATCGTGACCGCGGTGATGTTCTCCTGGCTGTTCCTGCGCTGGACGCGCGAGGCCGAGCTGCGTCAGCAGCTCATCGAGGCCGGCCACGCGCCGGCCGTCGCGGCCCGCGCGGCGCGCTATGGCCGCTCGGCCGTCGCGCGCTCGGTGCCCGGCGTCAGGGGCTGAGGCGACGCTGCCCGCAGCGCCCGCTCGCCCTCCTCCTCGGCGGCCTCGCGGTCGGCCTCCAGGGCATCGGAGCGCTGCAGCTCGCGGCAGATCGTGAGCACCACGAAGAAGACCGCGAGCGGCAGCGCGAAGGTCGCCACCCGGTAGATCCAGGTCATCGAGGTGTAGCTGATGCGCAGGAACACGTAGAGGCGGTCGGCGCTCCCCGCGAAGAACACGAGCACCACCCAGAGCAGGAACGCCGCGCCGAACGCCGTGCGCACCGGCGCGTCGCGCGGGCGGTCGAGCAGGTTGTGCACCCTGCGGTCGCCGGTGATCCGGCGCTCGACCCAGGGCCATACGAGCATCAGGCCGATCACGATCGTCGGGAACAGCACCCCGCCCCAGAACGGGTTGGGCACGAGCGTGTAGTCGCCGATCGTGACGTCGAAGCCGGGCATCAGCCGCAGCGCGCCGATCAGCCAGCCCAGGTACCAGTCCGGCTGCGCGCCGTTGGTGCCCAGCGCGACCTCGTAGGGCCCCCACTGCCAGATCGGGTTGATCTGCACCAGCCCGCCGAGCAGGAAGAGCACCGCGGCGACGGCGAACAGCAGGCCGAGCGAGCGCGGGGCCTGCCCCGGGAACGTCGGCACGCCCACCAGGCGCTGGTTGGTCTGGCGGCGCATCCGGCGGAACTGCGCGTGGTGGCGCGCGGCGACCAGCGTGAGGTGCAGGCCGAGCAGCAGGCCGATGATCACCGGGAAGATGAACACGTGGGCGATGAACATCCGCGACTCGAAGGTGTGGTCGCCGGGGTACGGCGAGCCCCACAGCCCCAGCGCCAGGTTGCCGCCGATCACCGGCAGCGACAGCGCGACCCCGTAGCCGATCGCCAGGCCCATCCCCGACAGCAGGTCGTCGACCATCGAGTAGCCGACGTAGCCCTCGAGCAGCGTCGTGACGAGGATCAGCATGCCCACGACCCAGGTCAGCTCGCGCGGCTTGCGGAACGCCCCGGTGAAGAACACGCGCATCACGTGCATGACGATCGCCGCGACGAAGACGTCGGCCGCCCAGTGGTGGGTCTGGCGGATCAGCAGGCCGCCCTTGTAGGCGAACGAGATGTCGATCGCCGACTTGTAGGCCTGGCTCATCTCCGCGCCGCGCAGCGGGCCGTAGACGCCCTGGTAGGTGACGTGCGCCAGGCTCGGGTCGAAGAACAGCGCCAAATAGGTGCCGGTGCCCACCAGCACCAGGAACGAGTACAGCGCGACCTCGCCGAGCAGGAACGACCAGTGGTCGGGGAACAGGTAGCGCAGGGTCTTGACCACGAACGGCGAGGCGCCGCTGCGCTCGTCGAACATCGCCACGACGCGGCGCAGCATCATGTCGGGTGCTCCCGCACGTCTCGCCACGAGGGCCCCACCGGCCCGCTGAAGTTGCCCGCCGCGCGCAGCACGCCGTCCCCGCCCACGTAGAGCGGGAGCTGGGGCAGCGGGCGCCCGGCGGGCCCGAAGATCACCGTGCCGCCGCTGGCCGGGTCGAACGTCGAGTAGTGGCAGGGGCAGACCATCGCCGGCTTGGACGACGTGGGCGGGAACAGCGGCGTGCGGTACAGCGCGATCGCGCAGCCCGCGTGGGTGCAGATCTTCGAGTAGGCCAGCACTCCGCCGGGCGCCCAGCCGGCCCGCTCGGCAGGCAGGCGCAGCGCGCTCGGGGGCAGCCGGACGACGATCACCGGCGCGCCGATCTCGTCGTGGTTGGCGTGCTCGGGGAACGCGGTGTAGAACGTCCCCTCCTCGACCTGGTCGGCGAACATCGGCAGGCCGTCGCTGCCGATCAGCCGCAGCCCGCGCCGCCACGGCGTGTTCGCCAGCGAGCTGGTGTCCAGCCACGGGCCGAGCGACAGGACCGGCGTGACGAGCGCGGCGCCGACCGCCGCCGTGGCCGCGCCCCCCGTCGTCATCAGCAGCCGCTTGCGCGTGAACCGGCTGCCGCTCTCCTCCACGATCTGCACGAGCTCCTGCTGCTCTTCGGGATGGCCGGCGGGCGGGTACTCCTCCTCGTTCTCCTCGGTGACGATCAGGCGCTTGCCGACGAGGATCAGCGCCGCGGCGAGGAACGTGAAGCACGCGCCGATCGCGATGCCGAGCAGCTGCGTCTGGTTGCCGATCGCGTCGATCGCGTAGACGACGATGAAGCCGACGGCGCACAGCGTCGCCGCGACGAGCAGCAGCAGGACGGCGATCTCGGCGCCGGGCTCGGGGTCGCCCGCCGGGACGATCCGGCCGTCGTCGCCGGCGTCGGCGTCGGCGCCGCGGCCCTCGCGGTGCCGGGCCCAGCCGAGCGCCGCGACGATCGCCATCAGCAGCCACCGGCCGAGCCGCCTCACGACTCCACCCGCCTCACGAGCGCACCCGCTTGCCGATCAGCACGCACGTGCCGACGAGCACCACCGCGGCGATGAACCAGGTGACGAGGCCCTCGGGGAACGGCCCCAGGTTGGAGATGCCCCAGCCGCCCCGGTCCGACGGGCTCTTGGTCCACTGCACGTAGCGCACGATGTCCTGCAGCTCGGCGTCGCTGATCTGATGCTTGGAGAAGCTCGGCATCAGGTAGGGGCCGATGCGGACCGCCTCGGCGACCTGGGTGGGCGTCGCGTTCTGCAGCGGCGGGACGCGGGCTCCGGTCACCACGCCTCCCTGGGCCATGACCTGATGGCAGCCGGCGCAGTGCTCGGTGAACAGCTCGCGCCCGCGGCCGAGGTCCCCCTGCGCGGGATGAACGCTGGGGATCGGGGGTCCCTTGCCGAGCGAGGCGACGTAGGCGGTCAAGGCCTTGATCTCGTTGTCGTGCAGCAGCGTGCGGCTGCGCTGCGGCTGCTCGCTCGGCTTTCCGAGCGGCATGTACCCGGTCCGCAGGTAGAAGTCGGCCGCCAGCGCGCCCACGCCGCGCAGCGGCGGGCCGGCGCCGGCCACGTCGCCGACGCCGCGGCGGCCCTCGGCCGGCGCGATCCCGAAGCCGCTCCCGCCGTGGCACGTCGAGCAGTTGCCGGCGAAGAGCTGGGCGCCGAGCTGCAGCGGCGACATCCTGGCCGCCTTGTCGGGGTCGGGGCGCACGATGCCGACGGGCGGCTGGGCGACGGCCGTCGCCGTGGCGAGGCCCGAGGCCAGGACGGCGAGCGCGACGATGCGGGCGAGCTGAGCGCGCGGCATCGGCTACTGCCCGTAGAGGTAGGCGACGATGTCGGCGGCGGCGGCGGAGTCGACGCCGAGATCGGGCATCACGCCGCCGGGCAGGATCTGCTGGGGGCTCATGATCCAGCGCACCGCGTTGGACGGCGTGTTGGTCAGGCGCCCGCCCGCGATGTAGTGGCGGGCGGAGAAGTCCACGAGCGACGGGCCGACGCGACCCTCGGCGCCGTCGACGCCGGAGATCTGGTGACAGGCGCCGCAGCCGATCTGGACGATGTCCGCGTGGCCGCGATCGGCGCTCGCCCCGGGCAGCGCGCGCGGGCTCGAGCCGCAGCCCGCCAGCAGGGCCGCGGCGCCGGCCGCGATCAGCAGCGGCGGGCGCGTCATGACTGCACGCACCGGTCGGTGAAGGTCGCGCCCAAGCCCGCCATCAGGATCAGCCAGATGAACAGCGAGCTGATCGTCAGGCCGAGGATCGACATGAAGCGCAGCCGCGCCGCGTGGGGGATCTCGCCCTCGTCGGCGGAGCTGATCGTCCGGTACAGCACCGCGGCCGCCCCCAGTCCGAGCACCCCGATCACCGCCGCCGCGGCGAGCGCCGCGATCGCCCATCCGTGCACGGGCAGCGACCACGTGGTGCCGGCGGCGTTGCACTGCGCGAACTGGAACGACAGCCCGATCAGGAACTGCGTCATCCACGCCAGCGGTGCGCCGAGCAGCCCGAACCACTGCAGGGCGTCCAGCGGGAGCTTGCGGCGAGTGGCGCTCACAGCGACGGCGAGAGCTGCGTCAGGACGACGATGATCGCCATCAGGTTGACGAAGTGCCAGTACAGCGCGATCGCGCGGACCCCCACCGCGCGGTAGTCGGTCAGGCCGCCGATCAGCCGGATCAGGATCCCGACGTCGAGCAGCAGGCCGATCGCGACGTGGGCGTGATGGGCCACGATCATCGTGAAGTAGATCGAGCCGTAGGCGGTGGCGGCCGGGCTGAAGTCGAGCAGGTCGTTGCGCAGCAGGATGATCTGCACCGCCAGATAGCCCGCCTGGACCAGCATCGCCAGCACGATCAGCGCGCGCGTCGGGCCCACGCGCCCCGCCCGCGTCGCCACCGCCGCGAGCTGCATCGGCACGCTGGTGAGCAGCAGCACGCCCATCATCACCAGTGGCAGCGCGACGCTCGGCGCAGCGATGCCGCGCGGCGGCCACTGCGTGGCCTGGAAGCGCAGGTAGTAGTAGGTCCCGACGATCGCCAGCAGCAGCGTCGCCTCGGTGGCGATCAGCAGGACGATCCCCCACCAGCCGTTGGGCTGGGAGAGGCGGTTGCGCTCGACGCCGCGGATCTCCGCGCCGCCGGACGCCTCGGTGCTGCGGGTGACCGCGCTCATGCTTCCTGGGGCTCCTTGGAATGCCAGGCGAGCAGCACGAGCGCGGCGAAGGCGAGGAACACGCCGGCGGTCACCCAGTGGGCGAGCAGCAGCATCGCGAACATGCCCGACAGCGCGAGGGCCAGCGAGATCGGCCAGGGCGAGTCGGAGGGCATCTCGACGACCTCGTCCCACTCGGCGTCGACGACCGTCGAGGTGGGCGTCTCGTGGCCCTGCTCGAGGACCAGGACGCCCGCCTCGAGGTTGCGGACGTCCTTCTCGCGGTCCTCGGGATCCCACATCGCGTAGGGGCTGGAGACCGCCGGGATGACCGCGAAGTTGTAGGGCGGCGGCGGCGAGCTCGTCGCCCACTCCAGCGTCGGGGCCTTCCACGGGTCGTTGCCGGCCGGCGCCCCGCGCCGCAGGCTCATCGCGAGGTTGACGGCGATCAGCACCAGCCCGGCGGCCAGGACGTAGGAGCCGATCGACTCCAGCACGTTGAAGCCGGTCCACCCCATGTCCCGCGGGTAGGTGTAGTTGCGCCGCGGCATCCCGAGCAGCCCGAGGATGTGCATCGGGAAGAACGTCACCATCGTCCCGGTGAAGGTCAGCCAGAAGCTCACCTTGCCGAGGCCCTCGTGGTACATCCGGCCGGTGACCTTGGGGAACCAGTAGTGAAGGCCGCCGAGGATCGGGAACACGGCCGCGCCGAAGATCACGAAGTGGAAGTGAGCGACGACGAAGTAGGTGTCGGTGAGCTGCTGGTCGAACGGGATCGCCGCGAACATGATCCCCGACAGCCCGCCGATGATGAAGAACACGATGAACCCGACGATCCACAGCAGCGGCGTCTTGAACTCGGGGGTTCCGGTGACGATCGTCATGATCCAGGCGAAGAGCTGGATGCCGCTCGGGATGACGATCACCAGGCTCGCCGCCGCGAAGTAGACCGTCGTCGCGGTCGACAGCCCCGTGGCGAACATGTGGTGCGCCCACACGCCGAAGCCGATGAACGCCACGAGCAGCTCGGCCAGCGCCACGAGCGGGAAGGCGACCATCCGGCGGCGGACGAAGGTCGGGATGATCGACGTCGCGATCCCGAACGCGGGCAGGATGATGATGTAGACCTCGGGGTGGCCGAAGATCCAGAACAGGTGCTGCCAGAGCAGCGGGTCCCCGCCGTGGGCGATGTCGTAGAAGTGGAAGCCGAGCTGCCGGTCGAGCTCGAGGAAGATCAGCGAGACGCTGAGCACGGGCAGCGCGAAGAGCAGCGCGAACGAGACGGCCAGGAACGCGTAGCAGAACAGCGGCATCCGGTTGAGCGACATCCCGGGCGCGCGCAGCTTGAAGATCGTGACGATGAAGTTCGCGGACGCGACCGTGCTCGAGATGCCGTTGAAGATCAGCCCGAGCGCGTAGAAGTCGATGCCGAGGTTCGGGCTGTAGGTCTTGGAGGCCAGCGGGACGTAGTTGAACCACCCCGCCGATGGCGCCTGCCCCACGGCCAGCCCGATGTAGATGAAGATCCCCGACGCCGCGAACATCCAGAACGACAGCGCGTTCAGGCGCGGGAAGGCCATGTCCCGCGCGCCGATCTGCAGCGGCAGCAGGTAGTTCCCGAACGCCCCGATCGAGATCGGGATCACGAACAGGAAGATCATCGTGACCCCGTGCATGGTGAACACCGCGTCGTACTGCTGCGGGGTCAGCACGGTCTTGTCCGGGCCGAGGAGCTGGGTGCGGATCAGCAGCGCCTCGACGCCGCCCGCGCCGAAGAACGCCAGGCTGGTGAACAGGTAGAGGATCCCGATGCGCTTGTGGTCGGTGGTCGTCAGCCACCCGAGCAGCCCCGGCCGCTCCTCCCAGATCCGCTCGAGGCGGTCGACGCGGGCCCTGGCGGCGGTGGTCGTCGTCGTCGTGGCCATGGCGTCAGCGCAGGCTCTGCAGGTAGTCGAGCACGGCCTGGAAGTCGGCCCCGCCGAGGGCGATCGCCGGCATCTTGGCGCCCGGCTTGATGTGCTGCGGGTCGAGGATCCAGCCGCCGAGATAGCCGCGGCGGTTGGGGATCGTGAGCGCCGCGAGCGTGGTGCGCGTGGCGAGATGCGTCAGGTCCGGGCCGACCTCGCCGTGCGCGGATGTCCCGCGGATCGTGTGGCAGCTCGCGCAGGCGCTGGCGACGAAGACCTGCTCGCCGCGGGTCAGCTCCGGGGAGGACGGCGCCCGCCGCGGGGCCGCCATGTTCCGCAGCCAGGCCCGGAAGCGGTCGGGCGGCTGCGCGAACACCTTCATCGACATGTGCGCGTGCTGGGGCCCGCAGAACTCCGCGCACTGGCCGCGGTAGACCCCGGGGCGGTCGGCGTAGAGCAGGACGCGGTTGCGGTGCCCGGGGATCATGTCGATCTTGCGGTTGAGCTCCGGGACCCACAGGGAGTGGATGACGTCGGTCGTGGTGGCGACGACGTTGACGCGCGTGCGCGCGGGGATGTGGATCTCGTTGGCGGTGACCGCCGTAGTCCCGGGGTAGCGGACCTCCCAGAACCACTGGTGGCCGATCACCTGGATGGTCATCGCGGTCGACGCGGTCTTCGGCGCCTGCGTCGCCGACACGACCGAGAAGTTCGCGACCACGAACAGGGCGATCAGCGTGACCACGGGCACCGCGATCCCGAAGGTCACGACGAGCCCGGTGGTGAGGCCCTCGTCCTCGCCGAACACCGGCAGGCCGCGCTTGCGGCGGCGCGTCCAGCCGAGCAGCAGCAGGAACAGCGCCCCGAAGAAGACGACCCCGGCCGCGCCGAGCATCCACCACCAGAGGGTGGCGATGTCTCGCGAGGCCTTGCTGTGGGGCGAGAGCGTCGACTGGTCGCCACAGCCCGCCGCCAGCAGGGCGAGCGCCGCGAACAGGATCACGGCGACCGCGTGGCGACGACCCGCGCCGGTCATCGACGGCGCGCCGTGCGCTCCCGCCGCCGGGCTCGGCGTCGGAGGTCGGGGTGTCGAAGCGGCAGCGGCATGCGACCTGGCGGCGACGGGTCCAAGCACCCTCTCGAAGCCGGGCGGCACCTACCCGAGCGCGGCGCGAGCATAACCGCGGCGACCGGCGCTCCCGGGCCCGCTGTCCGCCCAGGGACCCGCTTCAGCGGCGTCCCCCCGGGTAGGCCCCGGCGCATGGCCGAGCGCACCTTCCACGAGCAGATCACCAAGCACCTCACCGACGTGCACGCCATCGAGCAGCAGGCGATCGCGCAGCTCCGCCTGGCGCCGCGGATCGCCGGGGACCCGGAGCTCGCCCGCATGTTCTCCGAGCACGAGCGCGAGAGCGAGGGCCACGAGCGGCTGGTCCGCGAGCAGCTCGAGGCGCGCGGCGCGAAGCCGTCGGCGGTCAAGGACGTGGCGGGCCGCGTCGGCGGCTGGGGCATGGTGCTGTTCGCGAAGGTCAACCCGGACACGCCCGGCAAGCTGGCCGCGCACGCGTTCTCCTACGAGCACATGGAGCTCGCCGCCTACGAGCTGCTGCGCCGCATCGCCGAGCGCGCCGGCGAGGAGCCCGTCCGGGTGATGGCCGAGCGGATCGGCGCCGACGAGCGGGCGATGGCCGATCGCATCGGCGAGCGCTGGGACCGCGCGGTCGACGCCGCGCTGCGCGAGAAGGGCGCGGAGGACCTGTCCAAGGACATCGTCAAGTACCTGCGCGACGCCCACGCGCTCGAGGCCCAGGCCATGCAGCTGCTGGAGGCCGGGCCGGCGATCGCCGGCTTCGAAGCACTGGCCGCGGTCTTCCGCGAGCACCTCGAGCAGACCTCCGAGCATCAGCGGCTGGTCGACGAGCGGCTGTCGGCGCTCGGCTCCGGCCCCGGGCGCTTCCAGGCCGGCGCGCTGCGCGCCGGCGCGCTGAACATGGGCACGTTCTTCAAGGCCCAGCCCGACAGCCCGGTGAAGATCGCCGGCTTCGCCTACGCCTTCGAGGCCCTGGAGATGGGCGCCTACGAGCTGCTCATGCGCA
>JAICJK010000411.1 GCA_025928415.1 Solirubrobacteraceae bacterium
CGCCGCGGAGGCCGCGCTGCGCGAGGCGGCCCTGCGCGCGCTGCGCGACGCGCGCGTCGCGGCCTCCTGACGGCGCGCACGCCCCGGCGAGGGGAACGCCGGCGCGCGTCGAAGACCGGCGTGGACCCGGTCGTCGCGCGGCGGGCGGCCGCAACGCCCCGGCTACACTCGGAGGCCGCGCGACCACCGTCGCCGCCACGGCCGCGCCCCTTCACACCATGCCCCGCCGCGACCGACAGCGCCGCCGGGACCGCAGCAAGGGCGGTCCGGTGCGCATCATCCTCCTCGGGCTGGGGGTCATCGCCTCCGTCGCGGTCATCGGCGCGCTAGTCGGGATCGGCTGGATCGTCAGCGTCGCGAACTCCGCGCCGGACCTCAGCAAGCTCAAGCCCAAGGACCCGGGCGAGAACTCGACGATCTACGCCGCCGACGGGACCCGCCTGGGCGTCGTCCAGGCCGACATCCTGCGCAAGCCGATCCCGTCGTCCTCGATCCCCGCCGTGATGAAGCAGGCGACGGTCGCCATCGAGGACAAGCGCTTCTACGAGCACGGCGGCGTCGACTTCGAGGGCATCGTGCGCGCCGCGGTCAAGAACCTCGAGAGCGACGAGACCGTGCAGGGCGGCTCGACGCTCACCATGCAGCTCATCAAGAACCTCTACACCGAGGACCGCACCCGCCAGGGGATCGAGGGCTACAAGCGCAAGATCCGCGAGGCGAAGCTCGCCGAGGACCTCGAGAACGTCCACCCCGGCCGGGCGGGCAAGAACTGGGTCCTGACGAAGTACCTCAACACCGTGCCCTACGGGACCGTGGGCGGCCAGGAGGCGGTCGGGGTCCAGGCCGCCGCGCGCATCTTCTTCAACAAGCGCGCCCACGACCTGACGCTCCCGGAGGCCGCATTGCTGGCCGGGCTGCCCCAGGCGCCGACCGACTACAACCCCTACCTGCACCTGCGCAAGGCCACCCAGCGCCGCAACGAGGTGCTGCGCCAGATGCTCGGCTCCCGCGACATCACCGCGGCGCAGTACCAGGACGCGCTGGACTCGCCCGTCGAGCTGCACCGCTCGAACTACTACCGCGAGCGCCGCGAGAACTACTTCTTCGACTACGTGCGCAAGGAGCTCGTCCGCCGCTACGGGCGCGAGACCGTGCGCCAGGGCGGCCTGAAGGTCTACACGACCGTCGACCTGCGGCTGCAGCGCCTCGCGCGGGCGGCCATCGCCTCTAACCTCAACCAGCCCAACTCGCCGTCCTCGGCCGTCGTCTCGATCGACCCCAAGACCGGCTACATCAAGGCGATGGCGTCGTCGAGCAACTACGGCGACTCGAAGTTCAACCTCGCCACGCAGGCCAAGCGCCAGCCCGGATCGACGTTCAAGATGATCGTCCTGATGGACGCGCTGCGACGCGGCGTGGACATCAACAAGACCAGCTACGTCTCCAAGTACCTGAACTTCATCGACCCGGCGACCAAGGCGCACATCGACGTGCACGTCGCCGAGGGCCACGAGTCCAACAAGCCCAAGTCGCTGTTCGAGGCCGTGGTCTCCTCCGACAACACGGTCTTCCAGCAGCTCGACCTCGACCTCGGCCCCAAGACGGTCACCCAGACCGCGCGGGACATGGGCATCACCAGCCACCTGGACTCCTACCCCGCCGAAGCGCTGGGCGGCCTCACCTACGGCGTCTCGCCGCTCGAGATGGCCCGCGCCTACGTGACCATCAACGACGGCGGCAAGCGCATCAAGCCGATCTCGATCACCAAGGTCGTCTTCCCCGACGGGCGCGTGGACACCTCGCTGAGCCGCAGGCAGACCAAGAAGGTCTTCACCGACGGGCAGACCTACGAGGCGATCCAGGCGATGAAGGCCAACGTCGCGCGCGGCACCGGCACCCGCGCGAACCTGGGCTTCTGCCCGACGGCGGGCAAGACCGGCACGACCAACGACTTCACCGACGCCTGGTTCAACGGCATGACGACGAACCTCAACACCGTGGTCTGGGTCGGCTTCCCGGGGACGACGACGTCGATGACCAACGTCCCCTGGCGCGACGGCGGCGGGGAGATGTTCGGCGGCAACGCGCCCGCGTCGATCTTCCACGACTTCATGACCAGCGCCCTCGACCGCAAGGCGTGCCACGACTGGCCCAAGCCGCAGGTGCCGTTCGTCGGCACGCCGTTCTTCGGCAAGTACGCGGTCAGCGGGGCGCCGAGCAGCACCCCCGACGGCCAGGACCCGACCACGACGACGCCGGCCACGCCCGGAAGCAGCACGGCGCCGGCCGTCCCGGACGCGACGACGCCGCAGAACGGCAAGGACGGCGGCGGCACGGGCAGCGGCGGGACGAAGTACCCGCCCCAGGCCTACGAGTCGCCGCCGCAGGGCGCGCCCGCGGCGCCCAAGGGGACGGCGCCGGCGGCCGGCGCCACGCCGACGACCCCCTGACGTTGCCAGTACCCTCACGGGCAATGGCAAAGGAAGACAAGGTCGAGTTCGAGGGCGAGGTCGTCGAGGCCCTCCCGAACGCGATGTTCCGCGTGAAGCTCGACAACGACCACGAGGTGCTCGGGCACGTGGCCGGCAAGATGCGCCGGTTCCGCATCCGGATCCTCCCCGGCGACCGCGTCCGGGTCGAGGTCAGCCCGTACGACCTCAGCCGCGCCCGCATCGTCTACCGCCACCGCTAGCGGCGCGCCGCGATGGCGGGCGGCGAGCGGAGCCTGATCGCCGCCCTGGAGGACGTGCTGGCGCCGGGGCGCGACCGCACCGGCCGCATGCTGACCTGGATGGGCGACGACGCCGCGGTCGTGCGCGCGCGCCCCGTGGCCGTCACCAGCATCGACACGATGGTCGACGGCGTCCACTTCCGTCTCGACGACCCGCACGTCAGCCCCGCGGACGTCGGCCACCGCGCGCTGGCCGGCGCGCTGAGCGACCTCGCGGCGATGGCCGCCGACCCCGGCGAGGCCTACGTCGCCCTCGGCACGCCGCCCGGGTTCGCCCAGGCCGACGCGCTCGCCCTCGCCGGCGCGATGGAGGCGCTGGCCGCGCGCTGCGGCGTCACCGTCGCCGGCGGCGACGTCACCTCCGCCCCGGTCCTGATGGTCACCGTGACCGTCGTCGGCTGGGCCGACCGCTCGCAGGACCTCCTGCGCCGCGACGGCGCGCGGCCCGGCGACCTGGTGGGCGTCACGGGCACCCTCGGCGGCTCGGCCGCCGGGCTGGCGGCCCTGACCGCCGCGGCGGCCGCCGCGGCGCGCG
>JAICJK010000405.1 GCA_025928415.1 Solirubrobacteraceae bacterium
CCGAAGACCACCAGGTCGCTCCAGTGCAGGAACTGGTTCCAGACCTGCCAGCCCGCCACGCCGAGGCCGACGACCGGCAGCACGGTCGCCGTCCCGGTCAGGAAGCGGTCGAGGCGCTCGTTGGCGACCGGCTGGACGTCCTCCGGCCGCGGGCCGTCCTGCACCGCGGCGCCCGGGGAGGGCGCCGGGTCACGCTCGATCGTCGCCATGTCAGTCCCGCTTCCCGCGCCCGTAGAGGACCTTGATGAGCTTCCCCAGCGCCTTGGTCATGCGCGCGTTGTAGGGGAACATGTGCGGCTCCTTGTGGGGGTGCAGGCGCGACACCAGCAGCGCCTGCACCTGGCAGTACTTGCGGATGCCGCCGGCGCCGTGGCGCGACCCCAGGCCGCTGGCCTTCGCGCCCCCCATCGGCAGCTCGAGCGCCGAGTAGTTGATCACCGCGTCGTTGACGCAGACCGAGCCGGCCTCCAGCCGGCGGGCGACCGACTCCCCGCGCGCGACGTCCTTGGAGAACACGGAGGCGGACAGGCCGTAGGGCGAGTCGTTGGCCAGGCGGATCGCCTCCTCGTCGTCGCTCACCCTCATGATCGGCAGCGTCGGCCCGAAGGTCTCCTCGGTCATGCACTCCATCGTGTGGTCGACGTCGACCAGGACGGTCGGCTCGTACCAGTTCCCGGGACGGTCCGGGTCGCCCGCGGTGCCGCGGTGGCCGCCGACCAGCACGCGCGCGCCCTTGGCCTTGGCGTCCTCCACGTGGCGCTCGACGATGTCGACCTGCGGCGCGAAGGTCATCGCGCCCACGTCGGCGGTGCCGGGCCCGGTGGAGCGGCCCTGGCGGATCGCCCGCGTCTTGTCGACGACCTTGGAGACGAACTGGTCGTAGACCGGGGCCTCGACGTAGACCCGCTCGACGCTGACGCAGGTCTGCCCGCCGTTGAACATCCCGTAGTAGACGGCGTGGTTGGCGGCGCGCTCGACGTCGGCGTCGGAGAGCACGACCATCGGGTCCTTGCCGCCCATCTCCAGCGAGACCGGCGTGAGCGTCTGGGCCGCCTGCGCCATGACCTTGCGGCCGGTGGCGGTCGAGCCGGTGAACATGATCATGTCGACGGCGTCGACGAGCGCGGTGCCCGTGGCGCCGCGCCCGGTGGCGATCTGCAGCACGTCGGCCGGCAGCCCGCAGTCGCGCAGGCCGTCGGCGAGCAGCAGGCTGGTGAGCGGCGTGACCTCGCTGGGCTTGAGGATCACCGCGTTGCCCGCGGCCAGCGCGGGGATGCAGTCCCCGAAGGAGTTGGTCAGCGGGTAGTTCCACGGGCCGATGACGCCGATCAGGCCGAGCGGCCGGTAGCGCTCGATCAGCCGCTTGCCCTTGAGCATGACGACCGACGTCTTGACCTTGTGGTCGCTGAGGTAGCCCTCGGCCTCCTTGGCCCAGAAGCCGAACGCGCTCGCGCCGTACATGATCTCGGCGAGCTGGGCGTCCTCCCAGGTCTTGCCGGTCTCCGACACGATCGTCTCGATCACGCGGTCGGAGTTGTCGAGCAGCCACTTCTGCATCCGCAGCAGGATGCGGCCGCGGCCCTCGAAGCCGAGCGCCTCCCACGCGGGCTGGGCCGCGCGGCCGCGCTGGGCCATCGCGCGCACCGCGTCGGCGCCGAGGTCCGGGACGTGGGCGATGACCTCGCCCGTCGCCGGGTTCTCGACCGGGATCCCGTCGGCCGCCGCGGCCTCAGCAGTGCTGGGCTCGGGCACCGTTCGCTGCTCGACGCTGGCCATGACTTCCCTCTTCTCGCTCGCTCGGCCGTGCCTGTCAAAGGGGAGGCTATCGCGACTTCCCGGGTGCACCCGTCGAATCTCGGACTACGAGCTCGACGCCCAGGATCCGGGAGGACGGCGCGCCGCCGGCGAGCAGCTCCGCGAGCACCTCGAAGGCCTGCGCGCCGAGGTCCTCGGCATCGGCCCGGACGGTCGTCAGCGGCGGGTCGAGGACGACGGCGAAGTCGAGGTCGTCGAAGCCGACGATCGCGACGTCGCCCGGGATCGCCAGCCCGAGCTCGCGCGCGGCGAGGTAGGCGCCGCCCGCCATCAGGTCGTCGTCGCACAGCAGCGCGGTGGGGCGCGGGTCGGCGGCGAGCAGCTCGCGGGCCGCGGCGCGCGCGGTCTGGAAGCCGACCTCGGCGGCGGCCGACGGGTGGTCGGCGGGGTCCTCGCCGGCCGCCCGCAGGGTCCGGGCCAGCGCGCGCCGGCGCGCGCGGAAGGTCTCCTCGTCGACGTCGGCCCGCACGTGGCCGATCCGGCGGTGCCCGAGCGCCAGCAGGTGCTCGACGGCGGCGGTGGTCCCGGTCTCGACGTCGAGGCGGACGAACGGGACCTCGTCGGAGGTGGCGTCGACCACCACCGACCGCAGGTGCGGATCGCGGCGGACGGACGGCGGCGGCTCGGCCGCGAAGAACAGGAAGCCGTCGACGGCGCCGGACGGCAGCGGCTCGCCGGCGGCGTCCGCGCCGGGGGTCTCCAGCAGCGCGACGGCATGCCCGGTCTCGCGGGCCGCGCGCTGGGCGCCGCGCAGCACGCGCGCGAAGAACGGGTTGGTGACGTCGGGCACCACGAGGCCGACCGCGCGCGCCGCGCCCGAGCGCAGCGCGCGGGCAGCGACGTTGGGGCGGTAGCCGAGCTCGCGCGCGGCGCGGCGCACGCTGTCGGCCGTGGCGTCGGAGACGCGGCCGCTCGCCTTGCCCGACAGGACGAGCGAGACCGTCGACTGCGAGCACCCCGCCTTCCGCGCCACGTCGACGCTGGTGACGCGGGTGTGGGGTCGGTCGGGCACGGACTGCCAAGATGATCCCATGTCCGACCTCTCCCGCCGCCCGTCCGGCCGGCTGTCCCGTTCCCAGCGCGAGCAGCGCGCCTTCGTCCTCACGATGACCACCGGCGGCTTCGCGGTCGCCACCGTCGTCCTCGCCGTCCTGGCGATCGTGGGGATCGGCGGGTTCGGCCTCGTCGTGCTCGCGGCGCTCGCGACCGTCCTCTTCGGCTACCTGCTCAAGCGCTCGCTGGGCGCGTAGGAGGACGCGGGCGCGGACGCGCCGCGCGCGATGCACCCGGCCGCCCCCGGCTCACCGCCGCCCGCCGGAGAGGCCTCGCTTGACATCATACGTATGATTAGTACGTATGACGTTCCGCCTTCGCCACCACCTCCGCGCGGCCACGGCGACGCTGGCCGCGTTCGCCGCGCTGGTCGCGGTCGCCGTCGCGCGCAGCCCCGCCCCCGATCCGGCGCCCGGCCCGTCGTCCGCGCGCGCCGCGCTGGTCACCTCCGGCGCCGCCGC
>JAICJK010000177.1 GCA_025928415.1 Solirubrobacteraceae bacterium
GGCGGCCGGCGCGGCCGGCTCCGCCGGCGCGGGGGCCGCCGGGGCGGGCAGCGCCGCGCTGCGGGCGACCGGCTCGGCGCCGATGACCTCCGTGATCCTCAGGCCGAACTGCTCGTCGATCACGACGACCTCGCCGCGGGCGATCGGGCGCCCGTTGACCAGCAGGTCGACGGGCTTGTCGGACAGGCGGTCCAGGGTCACCACGGAGCCCGGGCCGAGCGCCAGGGTCTCGCCGAGGGTCATCCGCGTGCGGCCCACCTCGACGGCGAGCTCGACCAGGACGTCGGTGAGGCGCTCCAGCTCGGTCACGGCCGCGCCGGCGGCGAGGGCGTGGCCCCCGGGGTCGCCGCCCGCGGGCGCGCCGGGGTCGCCGGGCAGCGTGAGCGGCAGGTCCTCGAGGGGCGGAAGCTCGAGATCGTCGGACATGGTCCCAGGGTCCTTTCCGGTCACTGGACGGCGACGTCGGTGAGCAGGACGTCGGCCGCCTCCACGTCGGTGGTCTTGTCGATGCGGCGCAGGATGCGCTTCTTGATCGCGTTGCGGCCCTTGCGGCTGACGAGGTCGGCGGACGAGGCGTCCGTGACCGTGTCGGTGACGATCGAGCGGATGACCGCCTCCTGGGGCAGCGTGCCGTAGCCCTCGGGCGGCGTCGCGGCGGCCTCGTGGCCCCCCGCGGCGGGGGCCGCCGAGTAGCCCTCCTTGAGGACGAGCGCCACGCCCATCGAGACGTACTTGCCATCCGACAGGTTCAGCAGGAAGGCCTTCGGCATCACGTAGACCTCGCCCGCGATCTTGTGCTTCGGAGCCGGCGCCGGCTTGGCCAGCGCGAACTTGTACACGCCGCCGAAGATGATCAGCGCGAGGGGAAGGATGATCTTGAGCTTGGACTTCATGGCTGGCCCTCCATGGCCGGTGTGGGTACGAGGCGCTTGGCCGTCGTGTCGCCAGGACCGTCCGTGGCCTGGCGGGGGAGCAGGATCTCGACCCGCCGGTTCAGCGCGCGGCCGTCCGGGGTGTCGTTCTCGGTGATCGGATCGAGCTGGCCGCGACCGGAGGCCGTGAGGCGCTCCGCGGACACATGATCGGTGATCAGCGTGCGCACCACGGCGCTCGCGCGGGCGCCCGACAGCTCCCAGTTGGTCGGGAACTGCGCCGAGCGGATCGGGACGTCGTCGGTGAAGCCCTTGACCTGGACCGGGTGCTTGGCCGCGTCGGAGGCCAGCGCGCCGCCGACCTCGCGCAGCAGCGGCCCGGAGGCGGGGTTGGGGACCGCTGACCCGGAGTCGAACAGCAGCTTGTCGGTGAGCAGCCGGATCAGCAGGCCGTCGGCGGTCACTTTCGTGGTGACCTGCCCGGACAGGCCGGCCTTGGCCGTGTAGCGGTCGATGCGGCGCTTGAGCTCCTGGAACTCGCGCGACTCGGCCTCGCGGGTCTGCTTGACGCCCTTGCTCGACACCGGGGCGGTGGCCGGGATCGGCGGCGACAGCACGCGGCCGGTCGGCGCCTCGGACTCGGCGATGCCCTTGCCGCCGGGGAGCACCCGCCCGGAGAAGGCGTCCTTGAGCGACTTCTGCAGGACGACGTACTTGCTCTTGTTCACCGAGGAGATCGAGAACAGCACCATGAACAGCGCCATCAGCAGCGTGATCATGTCGGCGTAGGTCAGCAGCCAGCGCTCGTCGTTCTCGGCCTCCTCCTCGCCTCCGCGGCGCCTGCTGCGGGCCATGGCTAGGCCACCGCGGGCTCGGGGGCGCCCTTGAGGCCCTCGGCCTTGGCCTCGGAGGCGGCCTCGCGCTCGCCGGGCGGCACGAAGCTCATGAGCTTCTCGGCGACCACCCGCGGGTTGTCGCCGGCCTGGATCGAGAGGATGCCCTCGAGCAGCAGCGTCCGCTCCTCCATCTCCTCCTCGCTGAGCGACTTCAGGCGGTGGGCGACGGGGAGGAAGACGACGTTGGCCATGCCGACGCCGAGCAGCGTGGCGATGAAGGCGCCCGAGATCGCCGGGCCGAGGATCGACGGGTTGGAGAGGTTCTCCAGCACGTGGACCAGGCCCATGACGGTGCCGATGATGCCGATCGTCGGCGAGAACCCGCCCGCGGCCTTGAAGACCTCGGCGCCGCCCTTGTGGCGCGCGTGCATCGCGTCCATCTCGGTCTCGAGGATCTCCCGCAGCATGTCGGGGTCGGTGCCGTCGACGACGAGCTGCAGCCCCTTGCGGGTGAACTGGTCCTCGATCGCCTCGACCTCGCTCTCCAGCGCGAGCAGGCCGTCCTTGCGGGCCCGCTCGGCGAAGCCGACCATCTCGCCCACCCGGCCCGCGAGGTTCGGCGGCTCGGAGGAGAAGGCCTTCTTGTAGAGGCCGGGGATGAGCTTCATCTTCTCCATCCCCACCGAGGCCATGGTCGCCCCCGTCGTGCCCGTGAAGATGATGATGATCGCGGGGATGTTGATGAAGGCGGCCGGGCTGGTGCCCTCCATGATCGCGCCGAACAGGATGCCGACGGCGGCGATGAGGATTCCTATTGCGGTGGCGGCCTTCATGACGATCTCCCCTGATGATCGGCCCCGTGCACCCGAACTTCAGGCGCCGTCCGCCCGGCTCTGGACGCGTGTCCGGCGCCCCGTGCGGCCACCATGCAGCGCGCCGCCGCGGGGACCCGCGGCGGCGCGTGCGCACGGCGTGCGAGGCGGTACGGCTAGGCGTCGAGCGCCTTCGCGACCGCCGAGATCACGCGGTCGGGCTGGAACGGCTTGACGACGAAGTCCTTCGCGCCGAGCTTGATCGACTCGAGCACCTTGGACTCCTGGCCCAGAGCCGAGCACATGATCACCTTGGCGCCGGGGTCGACGGCGATGATCTCCCGGAGCGCGTCCAGGCCGTCCTTCTCCGGCATCGTGATGTCGAGGGTCATCACGTCGGGGCGCAGCTCCTGGAAGCGGCTGACCGCCTCGATGCCGTTGCCGGCCTCTCCGACGACTTCGTGACCGCCGCCCGAGAGGGCGTCGGTGACCATCTTGCGCATGAAAGCGGCGTCGTCGACGACGAGCACTCTGGCCATCACACGACCTCCTTCTGATTGGCGGGGTTGTCCTGTTCGGCGGGAGGAGCCGTGAGCAGCTCCTCGATGCGGACGGCGAGGCCGCCGTCCTCGCCGACGAGCAGCCGGGCGGTCGCGAAGCGCATCCCGTCGGCATACAGGTCGATGGGCTCGTCCACCTCGCGGTCGAGGTCGACCACGGCGCCGGACGGCAGCGCGACGAGGCGCCCGGAGGCCATCCTCGCGCGCCCGAGCTCGGCCCAGACGCGGATGTTCACCGTGCGCAGCGACTCGCTGAGCGGCGCGGACTCGTACTCCGCGGTCAGCTCGTCGTAGGCCCGGGTCATCCGGACGATGAAGGCGTGCGGCACGAGCTGCACGAGCAGGCACGGCGCGCCGCACAGCGAGAACGCGACGGTGCAGGCCTGGTTGGAGCCGTCGATGCTCTCCCGGGCCTCGTCGAGGGACTCGGCGAGGCGCACGTTCGGCGGCGAGATCTCCACCTCCTCGCCCAGGACGGTGCTCGTGGCCTTGGCCGCGGCGCTCATCATCTGGTTCATGGCCTCGCCGACGGCCGACAGCGCCATCTCGTCGAGCTCGCCGCCGGGCTCGACGGCCGCCGGGTCGCCGCCCATCATCGCGGCGGCGAGCTGCCGCGCGCCCTCGACGCCGATGACGAGCACGTTGCCGCCGTTGACCCCGTCGACGTAGCCGACGTCGGCCAGCACGCCGGGGAGGCTGGCGTCGGCGAGCGGGTCGCCGCCCTGCGGCACGGCCTTCACCGCGCCGGGGACCACGCCGCCGGGCGCGTAGGTCTCGAGGACCTGGCGGATCGCGCCCGCGGTGGACGCGCCGACCCGCAGCAGGGCCTGCTCGGCGTTCACGGCTCCACCTCCACCCGCTCGGTGATCTGCACGGCACGGCGGCTGCCGGAGCGGCCGGCGCGGCCATGGTGGACCGGCGTGCGGTCCGCGAAGACGGTGACCTGGTCGTCGGCGGCGCCGTCCAGGCGGATCTCGTCGCCGGGACGCAGGGCGAGGACCTGCTCGAGGGTCAGCACGGTGTCGGCGACCTCGGTGCGCAGGGTGACGTCCACGCGCTGGAGGCCCTCGCGCACGGCCGCGGCCGAGCGCGCGTCGGTGTTCGGGCCGTCCTCCTCGCGCAGCGAGAAGGCCGCCGAGGAGGGCTGGATCGCGGCGTAGGGGATCAGCAGCGTCATGACGTCCGAGGCGCGGTGCAGCCGGGCCTCCATCGTCAGCGCCAGCGTCGGCTCGGCGCCCGCCGCGATCTGGACGGTCTCGGCCAGGGCCAGCACGTCGGTGAGCGCGAGCGTGACCTCGGCCTGGTCGAACCACAGCCCGGAGAGGACCTCGACCAGCGTGCGCATCAGGCGCCGCACCAGGATCAGGTCGATGTCGGACAGCTCGCGCTCGCGGACGACCTCGGTCGCGTCGCCGCCGAGCAGGCCCTCCACGGCCGTGCAGAGCAGCGGGAGCTGGCCGGTCAGGAGCATGCGGCCCTCGTGCGGGGCCGTCTCGACGGTGCAGTAGACCGAGTTGTCGGGGACGAGCTTGAAGGCGTTGGTCCACGTGAGCTGCTGGACGTCGATGACCTCGAGCTCGATGGGCAGGCGGTGCTCGGCCATGACGCGCTGCGGGATCGCCTGGCAGAAGGTGTCCAGCAGCCGCCGCAGCCGGCGCTCCTGATCGGTGGAGAACTTCGTCGGGCGGGTGAAGTCGACGGTGCGCAGCCAACGCGTGCGCTTGCCGCCGCCCGGGCCGCGGCCCTCGCGGTCGGCCTGCATGGGCAGGTTGCCCTCGTTGGCGTGCGCGAACAGCTTCTCGATCTCGTCGGGGGACAGGAAGTCGTTCATGCCACCAGCTCCAGGTCGGCGCCGAGCAGGCGCACGGTGTCCCCGGCGGCCTCGCGCGCCAGGACGTCGCCGGCGACGTGCACCTTCACGGTCCGGCCCTTGTCGCCGCCGGTCGCCGCGGCGACCACGGCGACGCGCTCGCGCTGCAGCTCGGCCCGGACCGCGGTCTCGTTGCGGGCGCCGATGTCGGCGCCGGAGCCCGCGCCCAGCCGGAACATCTGCGCGCCGCCCACCAGCACGGCCTCGAGCCGGTGGCGCGCGGCCCCGTGCTCCAGGACGGCGGCCAGCAGCGCGGGCACGGCGAGGTCGGCGTACTTGCCGGGCTGCGGCGCGTCGCCCGAGCGCGGGGACGACGGCAGCATGACGTGCGCCAGGCCCGCGACCGCCGCGCGGCGGTCCACGAGGGCCAGGCCGACGCACGAGCCCAGGCCGATGCACGTCAGCACGGCCCCCGGCTCGGCGGAGACCACCCACTCTCCCATGCGCGCGAGCTGGTCCATCAGGCCAGTCCGATCCGCCCCAGCAGGTCGTCCACGCCACCGGGCGCGGGGAGCAGGAGGAACGAGAGCGAGCAGGGCCGGCCCTCGACCTGCAGCGCCGAGTCCAGCACGAGCGCGACGTCGACGTCGCCGCGGGCCAGCAGGACGCTGGCGAGGATGGCTCCGAGCATGTCGGAGACGACCTGCGGCGGCTCGGGCTCCATCTCCATGCCGCACATCTGGGCCAGCGCGTTGATGTAGGAGGTGCCGAGGATGTTGCCGATCTCGCCCAGGGCCGACCGGCCGTGCTCGTCCTCGGGCGTGAGGCCGAAGACGCCGGTCAGCGAGCGTGCGTCGTCCTCGGGGATGAGCAGCACGACGGCGGCCTCGAGGTCGCCGACGATCGGGACGAGGATGCCGTAGCGCTGCTCGTCGGGAGCGCCGGCGACGGCGATCGCCTCGCCGAGGGGCATCGCGGCGGCCATCGGCACGCTGATGTCGACCGGGTGGCCGAGCAGCTGCGACAGCGCAGCGGCCGCGGTGCCGGAGCCGATGTTGGCCA
>JAICJK010000571.1 GCA_025928415.1 Solirubrobacteraceae bacterium
GCCGAGCGGGCCGAGCGCGCGCTCGACGGCGCACAGGCCCGGGCCGCCCAGGCCGAGGCGCGGCTGCGCGAGCGGACCGAGACCGCGGGCGCCGAGGCGCCGGCCGCGCCGGACGAGCGCGTGACCGCGCTCGAGGACGAGCTCGAGGCGGTCCGCGCCCACCGCGAGGAGCTGCTGCGCCAGGGCGAGGAGCTGCGCGACGCCGCCGCCCAGGACGCCCGCACGATCGCCCGCCTGTCCGCGCTGCTGGCCGAGGGCGCCGGAGCGGCCGGCGCGGCACAGGACGCCGCCGAGGCCGTCCCGCCGGCCACCGTGCTCGAGGCGGTGCAGCGCGCCGCGGCGAGCGCCACGCACCTCGTGTTCACCGACGCCGCGCGCGAGTCGGCGGCCGACAGCCCCTACCGCCGCCCCGCGGAGATCCTCGACGCGCTGCAGCGCCTCGACGAGCTGGCGCGGCTGCACGCCGACCCCGACGGCTTCGGCCGCTCGCTCGTCCAGGCGGCCACCGAGCTCGGGCTCACCTACAAGCAGGACGTCTCCGAGCTGGCCCGCGGCCGCAAGCCGCACGCCTACGCGGTGACCCACGACGGGCACCGCCTGCAGCTCGGGCCCCACGTCGCGCTCGGCTCGGGCTCCGGCGCGGGGTTCATCGCCCGCATCTACCTCCACGTCGCCGACGGCGGCGGCGAGGTGCCGCGCGGCATCTACGTCGGCCACGTCGGCCGCCACCTGCCCGACACGACGACCTAGACGATCGATCTCACGCGCCCGGTGCAGGCGCTGCGCGGCCCCGACGGCGCCTGACCTCGCGGTCGGCGCGGGGGGCGGCCGGCGACTGAGCACGTGCGCGCCGGGTAGGCCCCGGGCACCACTGCGAACGACGAGCGAGGAGACCGGCATGGCCGACGACGGGAAGGTCGACAAGGGCAAGGGACGCCTCAAGGAGGCCGCGGGCGACCTGACGGGCGACCAGGACCTCAAGAACGAGGGCAAGGTCGACCGCGCCTCGGGCACGGTCAAGGACAAGGTCGGCGACGCGGCCGACAAGGCCAAGGACGTGCTCGACAGGGACTGAAGGACCCGCAGGCCCCGCGCATCTCGCGGCCGGCCGCCGCCGGCCCCTAGCGCGCCGACCAGGCCGCGAAGCGCACGCGGCGCGTCGCCAGGACGCGCCGGGCTCCGCTGCGCACGGAGAGCTGGACCGCGCGCCCGTGGTCGACGACGAGCACCGCCTTGCCGTCCGGGCGCAGGTCCACGACGTCCTGGTAGGCCCGGCGGCCGAACGACCGCCGCGTGGCGCCGCTGCGCGGGTCGACCAGCGCCGGGGCGAAGCCCCGCAGCCCCTCCGGGACCCCGACGAGCAGCCCGCCGATCCCGAAGGCCACGGGCTCGCCGACGCGACCGCGCAACGCGCGGAAGCCGCGCGCCCGGCCGTCCCAGATCGACACGACGGGCCGCGAGGCCTCGTCGCGCGACGCCGCGTCGAGCGCGACCGCCAGCCCCGGCGGCCCCCAGATCGGGGCGTACGAGGGCTGGCCGGCGAACGCCGGGCGCGTCGTCGCGCCCGTGCGCAGGTCGACGACCTGCAGCGCAGCCGGCGCCAGGCGCCCGCCGCTGATCTGGGCCAGGCGATGGCCGTCCGGCGAGAACACGGCCTGGCCGCAGCCGTCCTCGCCGCAACGCGCGACGCTGCGCATGCGCCCGCGCAGGTCGGCGACGGCCAGGCGCATCCCGGTGTCGACGGCCAGGGCGGTCCCGTCCGGGCGCCAGGCCAGCGGCCGGCCGTCGCCCAGCGCCGTCACGTGCCGGGTGCGCACGTCGGCCACGAGCACGCGGCCCCCCGCGGTGTAGGCGACCAGGCGCCCGTTGGGCGACAGCAGCGGGTCCTGCCCGCGGGCGATGGCGCGCCGGCCCGAGCCGTCGTCGCGCCCGACCTCGATGCGCCCCGTGCCGCCGGGGTCGCCGCCCCGCAGCACGACGAGCGCCGCGTCCGCGCCGGCCGGGGCCAGCGCGCCCGCGGCCA
>JAICJK010000621.1 GCA_025928415.1 Solirubrobacteraceae bacterium
CGCCGCGCGCGTGCGGCGGCCCAGGCGCGTCTCGCGGGCGTCAGTGCGCGCTCGAGGCCGCCCAGAGGTTGATGCCGGCGTCCACGGCGTGCGCGTCGAGCGCCGTGAGCTCCTCGGGGCTGAAGTCCAGCCCCTCCAGCGCGCCCAGGGAGTCGTCGAGCTGCTCGACGCTGCTGGCGCCGATCAGCGCCGAGGTCACCCGCGGGTCGCGCAGGACCCAGGCGATCGCCATCTGCGCGAGCGTCTGCCCGCGCCCGGCCGCGTGCTCGTGCAGCGCGCGGACGTGGGCCAGGCGCTCGTCGGTCAGGAAGCCCTCGTCCATGAACCGGCCGGTCGCCGCGCGCGAGCCCGCCGGCACGCCGTCGAGATAGCGCGCGGTCAGCAGCCCCTGGGCCAGCGGCGAGAACGCGATGCAGCCGACGCCCTCCTGCTCGAGCGTGTCCAGCAGCTCGCCCTCGACCCAGCGGTTGAACATCGAGTAGGACGGCTGGTGGATGAGCAGCGGCGTCCCGAGCTCGCGCAGGATGCGCACCGCGTCGCGGGTGCGCCCGGCCGAGTAGGAGGAGATGCCCGCGTACAGCGCCTTGCCCTGACGCACCGCGCTGTCCAGCGCGCCCATCGTCTCCTCCAGCGGCGTCTCCGGATCGAAGCGGTGGGAGTAGAAGACGTCGACGTAGTCGAGGCCCATCCGCGCCAGGCTCGCGTCGAGGCTCGCGAGCAGGTACTTGCGCGAGCCCCAGTTGCCGTACGGCCCGGGCTGCATGTCGTAGCCCGCCTTGGTGGAGATCACCAGCTCGTCGCGGTAGGGCTTCAGGTCCTCGCGCAGCAGCCGGCCGAAGTTGCGCTCGGCGGCGCCGACCGGCGGGCCGTAGTTGTTGGCCAGGTCGAAGTGGGTCACCCCCCGGTCGAAGGCCCGCCGGACGATCGCCCGCTGGGTCTCCAGCGGGCGGTCGTCGCCGAAGTTGTTCCACAGCCCGAGCGAGATCGCCGGGAGCTGCAGCCCGCTGCGCCCGCAGCGGCGGTACGGGAAGGCGTCGTAGCGGTCGGGGGCAGCGCGGTAGACGGGCATGTGAACGTTCTACACCCCGTCGAGCGCGAGCACCCTCCGCGCGAGCGCCCGCAGGACCTTCCGCTCCACGCCGGCCTGGTCGTCGAGCACCCTCAGGAAGGACTGCTGGGTCAGCAGGAAGCACCGCAGCGCGGTCTTCGTGGTCACGGTGGCCCGGCGCGGGACATGCTCGACGAGGGCGATCTCCCCGAAGAAGTCGCCCGGCCCGAGCGTGGCCACGCGCCGCCCCTTGCGCTTCACCACGGCCTCCCCGTCGACGATGACGAAGAACTCGTGGCCGGTCTCTCCCTCCTTGGTGAGCACCGTCCCGGCCGGGATCTCGAGGTCTTCGGTCAACCGCGCGAGCTGGATGAGGTCCTTCTTGGAGAGGCCCTCGAACAGCGGCGCGCGCCTGAGCGACTCGACCTTCTTGTCTTGCGTGAACAGGGGCATCGTCCGACCGTATCCGAGGGCCGCTCCCCGTCGTGCAGAACCTCTGTGCCGGGCCGGACCCGGCTGCAGCGATCTAGCCTTGCTCGCGTGCAGATCCGTGCGAAGCGCCGCGTGCTCTCGACGCGCGCCGCGTGCGCGGCGGCGGTGGGCGCCGCCGCCCTCGGCGGCTGCGGCGGGAAGGACCGTGCGAGCCCCGCGACCTCCGCCGCGCCCCCGCGCGCCCCCGCGCAAACCGCG
>JAICJK010000081.1 GCA_025928415.1 Solirubrobacteraceae bacterium
CAGCGCCTCGGCGGCCCGGTGGCCGGGACCGTCGCAGGCGGCCGCGCACCACACGGCACGGCCGGCCAGCTCGTCGGCGGCCCAGGCCCGCAGCCACGCGAGCTCGCGGCGCTCGCGGGCGGTGGACGGGGTGGTGAAGCGCTCGAGGGTCAGGCTCGTCATGCGATGACCTCCTCGGCCTCAGCGTACGCCTCGCTGCGGAGTGGTCAAGGGGCGATGTGCGCGACCGCTCCATGGTCGCAACGAGCGTGAAAGCGCCGTCGCAGCCCGTCGCGGGCAGGACCGTCCGGTCTATGATCGAGCATGTCCGGTGCCCCCTCCGGGCATCGGTGGCCCGCGGCGCCTCGGCGCGGTCCGGGGCCGTACAAAGCCGTCGCCGTCCACGCAGCTCCACCCCACAATGTCGACCATCGCGAACGTCCCGCGGGCCCTGCGGCCGCCGAGGTGGCTGCGGCGGACCCTGCGCCGCCGGCGCGCCCTCCTGCGCACACAGCTCGCCCACGCCGCCGGACGGCCCTGGCGCGCGGCGCTCGAGCATCTGCGCCGCGCCTCGGCGCCCCGCGCCGGGAGCTTCAGCTTCGGCGACCTTCCGGACGACCCCCGCGCGCACCGGCGCCCGCTGCGGCCCGCGGTCGCCCGCGGTCGCGGGATGCCGGCGGCCGATGCGGTTCGCGCGCGCCTCCTGGCGGTCGCCCGCACCGCCCGCGCGCGCCTGCTCTCCGCGGCGCGGGTGCCGTTCTACGTCACCTGCGCGTGCGGGGCGGTCCTCGGCTACGTGCTGTTCACGCTGCTCGTGGTGTAGGGCCGGCGCGCGCGCTCCGCCTACGCCGTCGCCGTCGACGGCAGCCACGAGAACCGCCGCGCCGCCAGCGCCGCCGCGCCGATGCCCCAGGCGACGAGCACCGCGAGGTGGCCCGGGGCGATCGCGTCCGAGAACGAGGACGCCATCGCCGCCTGGTGCAGCGCGTCGGCCAGGTGCTTGACCGGCAGGGCGTCCGCCGCCGCGGTCAGGCCCGCGGGCATCCCGTCCACCGAGAACCAGATCCCGGACACGAACAGGATCGGGAACATGATGAACTGGACGACCGGCTGGGCGGTGTCCGGCGAAGGGACGACGCTCGCCACGAGGAAGGCGATCGAGCAGCAGCACAGCGCGCCGAGCACGAAGGTGATCGCGATCGCGGCCAGGGGGCCGGCGCCGATCCCGGTGCCGAACGCGGCCTTGCCGACCACCAGGAGCACGGTGGCGGCGCCGGCCGCGAGGATCGTCGTGCCCAGCGTCTGGGCCGCGATCAGGACGTGGGCCGGGACCGGCGTGGTGCGGCGGCGCTGGAAGATCCCGAGGTGGCGGCGCGTCACGATGATCTGGACCATCGCGGCGAAGCACGTGGTGACGATCGACATCGCCATGACGCCGGGCAGGAAGAAGCGCTGCAGCGACACGGTGTCGCCGCCGAACGTCGTGGTCGCGTTCCCGGACACGCCGGACAGCACGACCAGCAGCAGCACGGGGAAGGCGAGCGTGAAGATCCGCGCGCGCTTGTTGCGGCGCAGCGTCAGCAGCTCGTAGCGGAGGGTGTGGCGGATCACGGCGGGGCTCCTCAGGCGGTCGGGGCGTCGTCGGTCAGCTCGAGGTAGACGTCCTCGAGGGTCGGGCGGCGGACCTCGAGGTCCGCGAGGTCGTGCCCGCGCGCGAGCGCCTCGGCGCTCAGGCGCTGCAGGTCGGCGGCGACGGACGACGAGCGCAGCTCCTGCGCGCGCCCGTCGGCGTCGGTGAAGGTGATGACCGCCGCGGCGCGGTCGCGGGCGCCGAGCGTCCGCGGCGTCCCCTCCGCGATCACGCGGCCCGCGCGCAGCACGACGATGCGGTCGGCCAGGCGCTCGGCCTCCTCGAGGTAGTGCGTCGTGAGGACGACGGTGACGCCGAGGTCGCGCAGGCCCGCGACGACCCGCCAGGCCTCGCGCCGCGCCGCGGGGTCGAAGCCGGTGGTCGGCTCGTCGAGGAACACGAGCTCGGGGTCGCCCACCAGGGCGAGCGCGACGTCCAGGCGCCGCCGCTCGCCGCCCGAGAGCTGCGCGCCGCGGCGGTCGGCGCGGTCGGTCAGCCCGGCCAGCGCGAGCGTCTGGTCGACGCTGCGCGGCCGGCGGTACCAGCCGGCGTAGAGCTCCAGGCACTCGCGGACGGTCAGCTCCGCCTCGGGCGCGGAGGACTGCAGGACGATGCCGACGCGCTCGCGCCAGGCGCGCGAGGCGGCGGCGGGGTCCTCGCCGAGCACGCGGACCTCGCCGGCGTCGGCGGGCAGGAAGCCCTCGAGGATCGAGACCGTCGTCGTCTTGCCGGCGCCGTTGGGCCCGAGCACGGCCACGATCTCGCCGCGGGCGACCTCGAGGTCGACGCCGTCGACGGCGACCTGGGGGCCGTAGGCCTTGCGCAGGCCGCGCACGCTGATGGCGAGGTCCGTGTCGTGACCGGCGGCGGACCGGGCGGCGACCGCCACGTCGAGCTGCGGAGTGATCATGAGCCGGAGTGTGCGCGCTCGCGGCCGGTCTGTCATCGGCGCACGGGCCGATCCTGGCCCTCCACCCGCGGGTGGAGGCGCCGCGCCGGCCGCTCCACCCGCGCGCCGATGACGCGCCGCGCGGCCTGACCTACGCTGCAGGACGTGCTCGCGCCCGAGCTGCCCATCTACGACGCCCAGCCCGGCACGCGCCCGCGCGGCTTCGTCTACATGCGCGTCTTCGGCCTGGCGCTGATGGTGTTCTACATCGGCGGTTCCATCGCCGTCGATCCCGGCCCGGGACTGCACGGCCGCGAGCCGTTTGTGGCGCTGGCGATCATCGTGCTCGCCGTCTCGCTCGCGGTCTCCGCGCGCCGCGTGCTGATGCCCCCGGGGGTGCGGATCGGCGCGCTGCTCACGGTGCTCGCCGCCAGCTTCGCGCTGATCGGCCTGCAGGGCGACCAGAGCTCGGCGATCGCCGGCATCTACTTCGCGTCCGTGCTCGGCGCCCTGCGCCTCCCGCGGCGCCAGCTCCGCCTCGTGGTCGCGCTGGCGATCGGCGGCGGCGTGCTGGCGTACTCCCTGTCGGTCGACCACCCGACCGGGCAGATCATCACGATCCTCACGGGCGTCCCTCCGTGGGTGTTCGTCGTCCGCGTCATGCGCGAGATGCGCGAGCGCCAGGCCCAGGCGCTGTGCCTGGTGGAGGAGCTGCGCGAGTCCCGCGCCGCGCAGGCCGCCGCGGCGGCGGAGGCCGAGCGCGCCCGCGTGGCCCGCGACATGCACGACGTGCTCGCCCACTCGCTGTCCGCGCTGGCCATCCAGCTCGAGCTCGCGCGGGTGCTCACCCACCGCCGCGGGGCCGACGCGGAAGTGACGGCGGCGGTCGACCGCGCCCACGGCCTGGCGACCTCCGGCCTCGACGAGGCGCGCCGCGCGATCGGCGCCCTGCGCGGGGAGGAGCTCCCGGGCCCCGAGCGGCTGCAGTCGCTCGTCGACGCCTTCGCCGAGCAGGGCGTCGCGCGGTGCGAGCTGCGGACCGAGGGCGCCCCGCGCGAGCTGTCCTCCGAGGCGCGCCTGGCGCTCTACCGCACCGCGCAGGAGGCGCTCACCAACATCCGCAAGCACGCTGTCCCCGAGCGGGTGGAGGTCGTGCTCGCCTACGAGCCGGACGGGACCCGCCTGCGCGTGCGCGACCACGGCACGGGCGCGCCGGTCGCCGTCGGCGCGGGCGCGCTGCCGAGCGGGGGCTACGGCCTGACCGGCATGCGCGAGCGGGCCGAGCTGCTCGGCGGGCGCTTCGAGGCCGGGCCCACGGACGACGGGTTCTGCGTCGAGCTGTGGCTGCCGGCGTGATCCGCGTCCTGCTGGCCGACGACCAGCGCGTGGTCCGCGAGGGCCTGGGGACGCTGCTCGGGCTGCTCGACGGCATCGAGCTGGTCGGGACCGCCGCCGACGGGGAGGAGGCCGTCGCGCTGGCGGCCGCCGAGGACCCGGACGTCGTGCTGATGGACCTGCGGATGCCGCGCTGCGACGGGGTCGAGGCGACGCGCCGCCTGGCCGCGGCCGGCGACCGCCCGCGCGTGGTGGTCCTCACGACCTACGCCGACGACGTCTCCGTGCTCGAGGCGCTGCGCGCGGGCGCCCGCGGCTTCTTGACCAAGGACGCCGGCGCGGAGGACATCCGCGCGGCGATCGAGGCCGTCAGCCGCGGCGAGGCGGCGCTCGACCCGGCCGTGCAGCACCACGTGGTCGCGGCGCTGAGCGGGGAGACCGCCGGCGAGGGCGCCGCGCGGGCCGCGGAGCTGCCCGACGGCCTGACGCCCCGCGAGGCCGAGGTCCTGGAGCTGATCGCCCGCGGGCTGACCAACGCGGAGATCGCCCGCGAGCTGGTCGTCAGCGAGGCGACCGTCAAGTCCCACGTCAACCACCTGTTCGCCAAGGCCGGGGTCCGCGATCGCGCGCAGGCGGTGGCCTACGCGTTCCGCCGCGGCCTCGCGGGCGGCGGCGGCGACGCGGGATGAGCTGCGCGGCCTGAGCGGCGCCGCCCCGCCGCTCTTCAGACCTTCCTGCAGAGCGCGTAGACGTGCCCATGGGCGCCGTCCGGGTCGACCTTCGGCGCGGCGTTGACGCGCACCTCGATCGTGCGGGCGCCGTAGGCGCTCGCCGGCCCGACGACGGTGAAGCCGACCTGCGAGTGGTCGAGGATCGCCAGCCCGGCGTGGACCTCGCCGGCGCCGCACTTCAGCGTCACCGGGTGGCGGGTCCGGCCGTGCATCGTGACCGCCCAGCGGCGTAGCTCGGTGCCCTTGCGGATCGTGGCGCCGTGGTGGAGGTGGTTGCCGGCGACGTCGACCGGGGTCTTGTGCCCGGCCTTGATGACCGTGAGCGCGCCGAGCGTCGGCGCCTGGGCCGCGGGGGCGTGGGAGGCCATCGCGCCGGGGGCGAGCACCAGCGCGCCGGCGAGCACGGCCAGGCCGGCCGGCAGGGCGTGACGCGGGTGCTTGGAGAGGCTGGAGAAGCGCATGCCCGGAGTGTCGGGCCGCGCGCCGGCGCCTCCCACCCACCCCAGGTGGCCTGATCGGCCACCTGCGCCTCAGCGCCGCAGGAAGCGCGCGAGCAGCGGCCCGAAGGTCCGCCTGTGCTGCAGGTAGAAGCCGTGCGCGGCGTCGCGGTAGACGACCAGCCGGGCGTGGGGGATGACCTTCGCGAGGTGGCGCTGGTTGGGCACCGGGAGCAGGTGGTCCAGGGCGCCGCCGCCGACGAGCACCGGCATCCGCAGCCTCGAGATCCGCCTGCCGCTGCGGTCCTTGCCGCTGATCCAGACCCCCGAGGCCGCGGTCTGCGCCGCGGTCACCGCGGGCGGGGCGATCGGGACGAAGTCCCTGCGGGCGGCGATGTCGCGCACGTAGCGCGTCTGGGCGGCCATGTGGCCGGGCGGGAAGAGGAAGCCGAGCAGCGATGCGGGGTTCGGGTCCTGGCCGCTGAGCAGCGCGAGCGCGTCCGCGCGCGGCGGCGTCGCCCTGCCGTCCCCCGGCGCCGTGGCGAGCAGCACCAGGCGCCGCAGCGCCGCCGGGTGGCGGATGGCGAGGCTCTGGGCGATCATCCCGCCCATCGACCAGCCCACGACGTCGGGGCGGCGCAGGCGCAGCCGGCGGATCAGCGCCGCGGTGTCGTCGCCCATCGAGCGGATGCTGAGCGTCCCCGGGCGCGTCGTGGAGCGCCCGACGCCCTCGTTGTCGAAGACGATCACGCGATGGCCGGCGGCCGCCAGGGCGTCGAGGAACGCGGGGTCCCAGCCGTCCATCGAGCCGCTGAGGCCCTGGATCAGGACGACCGGGCGGCCGGAGCCGATCGAGCGGTAGCCGAGCGTCAGGCCGCCCGCCACCCGGACGGTGCGTGTCGGCGCGGTCACCGCCGAGGGCCGCGTGGCCGCCTGCGCGTCCGCCCCCGAGCCGGCCGGGAGGACGGCCGCGGCGACGATCGCGGCGAGCCCGGTCAGGGAACCGATGAGCATGCGGCGCATGCGCCGACCCTAGTGACCGCACGCACGAGTCGGGACACCGGCGTCGGGTATGACAGCACGCAGGAGCTCGCCCGCCGGCTCAGGGGGCGCTCGCGCTCGAGAGAGGAGAGGCAGATGACCAACCTGGCGCAGATGCTGACCGACACCGTGGGCGTGCACGGGGACCGCACCGCGATCAAGCTCGACGACGTGCAGCTCCCGTACGCCGTGGTCGACCAGGCGGTCGCGCGGGCCGCCGGGGTGCTGGCGGCCAAGGGTGTCGGGGCGGGGGACCGGGTGGGGATCATGCTCCCGAACGTCCCCTACTTCCCGTTCGCGTTCTACGGCGCGCTGCGCCTCGGCGCCGTCGTGGTCCCGATGAACCCGCTGCTCAAGGCGCGCGAGGTCGCCTTCCACCTCTCCGACTCGGGCGCGCGGGCCCTGGTCGCCTGGCACCAGTTCGCCGAGGCCGCCGAGGGCGGCGCCACCGAGGCGGGCGCCGAGTGCCTGCTCGTCGAGCCGGGCGGCTTCGAGCAGCTTCTCGGCGGCGCCGACCCGATCGACGCGGTGACCGAGCGGGACGACGACGACGACGCGCTGATCCTCTACACCTCGGGCACCACCGGGACGCCCAAGGGCGCCGAGCTGACCCACCGCAACCTGCGCTCGGCGACCCAGATCGCCGTCGACCTCGTCGACGCCGACCACGAGGGCGTGAGCTTCGGCGGCCTGCCGCTGTTCCACGTCTTCGGGCTCACCTCGGGGCTGAACAGCTGCGTGCGCGTCGGCGCCTGCCTGACCCTGCTGCCGCGCTTCGACGCCGCCAAGGCGATCGAGATCCTGCAGCGCGACCGCGTGACGACGTTCCTCGGCGTCCCGACGATGTACGCCGCGATCCTCCACGACCCCGCGCGCGCGTCCTTCGACCCGTCGGCGCTGGAGCTCTGCGTCTCGGGCGGCGCGGCGATGCCGGTCGAGGTGCTGCGCGCCTTCGAGGACGAGTTCGGCTGCAAGGTCCTGGAGGGCTACGGCCTGTCGGAGACCACCGCGATCGCGTCCTTCAACCGCCCCGACCGCGAGCGCCGGGCGGGCACGATCGGCATCCCCGTCGACGGCGTGGACATGAAGGTCGTCGACGCGGCGGGCGACGAGGTCGCGCTGGGGGAGGTGGGGGAGGTCGTCGTCCGCGGGCCCGTGGTCATGAAGGGCTACTGGAACCGCCCGGACGCCACCGCCGACGCCTTCGACGCCGAGGGGTTCTTCCGCACCGGCGACCTCGCGACCAAGGACGCCGACGGCTACTTCACGATCGTCGACCGCAAGAAGGAGATGATCATCCGCGGCGGCTTCAACGTCTACCCGCGCGAGATCGAGGAGGTCCTCTACGAGCACCCGGCGGTGCGCGAGGCGGCGGTCGTCGGGGTCCCGCACGAGTCCCTCGGCGAGGAGGTCGCCGCGGCGGTCGCGCTGAAGGACGACGCGGACGGGGCGACGGTCGAGTCGCTGCGCGAGTTCGTCAAGCAGCGCGTCGCCGCCTACAAGTACCCGCGCCTGGTCTGGCTCGTCGACGAGCTGCCCAAGGGGCCGACCGGCAAGATCCTCAAGCGCGAGATCGAGCCGCCGGTCCAGGCGCCGCCGCGCTGACCGGCGGGGTGGGCACGCGGCCGGTCACGCTGCGCGACGGCGCCGAGGTCGTCCTCCGGCCGATCGCGCCGCAGGACGCCGGCGCGCTCCGGGCGGGCTTCGAGCGCCTCAGCCCGCGCTCGCGCTACCGCCGCTTCTTCAGCTCGGTCAGCCGCCTGAGCGACCGTGACGTGCGCTACCTGACCGAGGTCGACCACCACGACCACGAGGCGCTGGTCGCCGTCGCGGCGAACGGCGACCTCGTCGGCGTCGCCCGCTTCGTGCGGACCGGCGCGGCCGAGGCCGAGCCCGCGATCGTCGTGGCCGACGACTGGCAGGGGCGCGGGGTGGCCGGCGCGCTGCTCGACGCGCTGGCCGCCCGTGCGCGCGAGGAGGCCGTCGAGGTCTTCCGCGCGCCCGTCCTGGCCGAGAACCCGGAGGCGATCCGCCTGCTCTCGCGGCTCGGGGACACCACCACGCGGGCCGACGGGCGGGAGGTGGAGCTCGAGATCGTCCTGCGCCCGGAGCAGGAGGCCGCAGGGCGGCTGCGAGGCCTGCTGCGGCTGCTGGCCGGCGGCGCCCACCCGGGGCTGGCGCTGCTGCACCGCCTGGCCTGGCGGCCGCCGCGCACCGAGCTCGGGCGCGCGCTGCGCGACACGATCGTCGTCGCCGTGGACGTCGATGTCGAGGGCGACGCGGCGGAGGGCGCGGCCCCCGGGCCCGTCGTCGCGGCGGCCACGGCGCTGGCGCAGGCGCTCGGGGCGTCGGTCGAGCTGGTCGGC